>JAZRWU010000076.1:0-1930 GCA_045599885.1 Bacteroidales bacterium
AGGGAACGGTGGCCGGACTCTGTCGCAGTCTGCCGGGTGTTTTGCGGGTCAAGAGCGGATCGATGACAGGTGTCCGGGCTTACGCTGGCTATTATACCCGACCTCAGGCCTCCTCGCCCACCCATATTGTGGTGGTGATGTTCAATCACGTGTCCTTGACAACGCCGCAGATTTCGCAGGATCTCACAAAATTGCTGTCAACTTTATAAATATAGATATACAATGACCGGTTTTGATAAAAACATCCCAGAGATAGAATCTATGTGGAAACGTTTGGACCACATGGAGAATACGATAAAGGCCTGGTTGTCGGATATTCAGGCTTTTCGGGCCGATTTGACGGCTTTGGCCTCTCAAATGATGGCGGCTCCTGTACCGGAACGGGTTGAGGAAACGGCAGTCGGAGTTCATGAGAACGTCGAGGCTGGTGCTGAAACGGCTCAGACCTTGGGAGAACAGTTCGAGCAGACAGCCAAGCCCAATCTGCAACAGTCCTTGGGCGGAGTCCGTTCTTCCGATTTTCTCAAGAGCCTCAGTCTGAACGACCGTTTCCGTCTGACCCGGGAGCTTTTCACGGGCGATTCGGGAGCTTTTGCCGAAGCGGTCACGGTGATATCCAACGCCTCCGACAGCCGTGAGGCGATTCATTATCTCCGTCAGACCATACATTGGGATGAGAATAATGCGGCTGTCATGGAATTCCGTGAGTTGATTGAACAGTTTTTCCTTCAAAAATAACAGGCGGATATGGCAAAGCTGACTTTGGTGCCTACGCCAGTGGGCAATATGGAAGATATGACGATGCGGGCTGTCCGTGTCCTTCAGGAGGCCGATTTGATTCTGGCGGAGGATACGCGCACCAGTTCTCATCTTCTGCAGCATTTCGACATTCACACACCGATGCTCTCTCATCACAAATTCAATGAGCATCAGACGATTGAACAGTTTGCCAATAGGATTCTGGCTGGCGAGGAAATCGCACTGATCACCGATGCGGGCACGCCGGGTATTTCCGATCCGGGCTTTTTGCTGGTCCGTCATTGCGTGTCGAAAGGCATCACTGTGGAATGTCTTCCCGGGCCTACCGCGCTGATTCCCGCTTTGGTGGTGTCCGGCCTTCCCGATGACCGTTTCCATTTTGAAGGTTTTCTGCCGCAGAAGAAAGGCCGTCAGACGAGGATGAAATATCTGTCGGAACTGCCGGAAACCTTCATTGTGTATGAGTCGCCTTTCCGTGTTCTCAAAACCCTGACTCAATTTGCCGAGCTTTGCGGTCCGGAGCGTCAGGCATCGGTCAGTCGTGAAATCAGCAAAAAATTCGAAGAAACCGTCCGTGGCACGTTGGAGGAACTGATAGCCCATTTCACAGCTGTGGAACCGAAGGGCGAGTTTGTCCTCTGTATTGCCGGCAATCATCCGAAAGAATGAAAAAATATTCATACATCCTTCTTTTTCTGCTCTGTTCCGCATTTCTGAATGCGCAGAATCCCTATCTGCCTCTTTGGGAGCATATTCCGGACGGCGAGCCTTATGTTTTTGACGATCCCGACAGACCGGGTTCCCAACGGGTTTATATCTACGGTTCCCACGATGTGTTGGGAGATGCGTATTGTGGTCTGGATCAGGTGCTTTGGTCGGCTCCTACCGATGATTTGTCGGCTTGGCGCTACGATGGTGTCATTTTCACGTCGGTCTGTGATGCGGACGGCAGGTTTTTGAACGCAGACGGGCGCGGAGACCTGCTCTATGCGCCGGATGTGGCTGAAACCACCGGCCCTGACGGAAAGAAAATGTATTATTTTTATCCCAACAACCAGGCATACGGACGAAACAGTATGGTGGCCTGCTCCAATCGTCCGGACGTGCCGATCACGGTAAGCAATTGGGATACGCTGCGCCCGGGCCGCACCCAGGGTACGCTCGGTTTCGA
>JAZRWU010000077.1:0-3360 GCA_045599885.1 Bacteroidales bacterium
TACCGCCGGGCCAACGCTCGATAACGTAAGGCATATCCACAGAAGCGGCTTTTTCGGCGATGACGTCCTTGGCCTGCTTCTTGGTGGCTACGAACAAGACTTTCTTACCGGCTTTGGCAATATTCTTCATTGCCTCGGCTGCCTGATCGATGCAGACGATGCTCTTGTTCAAGTCGATGATATGGATACCGTTGCGTTCCATAAAGATATAAGGAGCCATGGCGGGGTTCCATTTTCTTTTGAGGTGTCCGAAATGTACGCCGGCTTCCAATAATTGATCAAAATTAGTTCTTGACATAATGGTTTTATTGATTTCGTTTACATTCTTTGGGGCTCATTCAATCCCCGGGTAGCTCCGCTTTGTCCGGAAGTCCCGGAAATTTAGATACTAAACGTTTCTATTTTATGAGCAGTGTAATAATAAATAATAAGGTGACACTACGCAGCCTTCTGATAATCAGGCAACGGAGCGCACGCCGCAAAAACCGGTTAACGCTTGCTGAATTGGAAACGTTTACGAGCTTTCGGACGCCCCGGTTTCTTACGCTCGACAACACGTGAGTCGCGAGTCATAAAACCTTCTGATCTCAGAGCAGTCTTGTCTTCGGGGTTGATTTTGACCAGAGCACGGGCGATACCCAAACGGGCAGCTTCGGCTTGTCCATTGTAACCGCCACCGACCAAGTTGATGTTGATGTCGTATTTCCCGACAGCATCCAATTTCTTAAGAGGTTGCAGGACTACATACTGCAAAAGGGGAGATGGGAAATAAACATTCAGATCTCTCTTGTTGATGGTAATCTTACCGCTGCCTTCGTTGACATATACGCGGGCGACTGCGGCTTTTCTTCTACCTACTGCGTTTACTACTTCCATAATTATTTAAGAGTGTTTAAATCAATAACTTTTGGATTCTGTGCCTGATGAGGATGCTCATTGCCCGCATAAACATGCAGGTTTTTGATGATAGCTTCTCCCAGGTGATTCTTAGGAAGCATACCTCTTACCACCTTGTAGTACAAATCTACAGGATTCTTTGCCATCATTTTGGCGGGGGTTGTCTCGCGCTGTCCACCAGGATATCCGGTGTGGCGGATGTAAACGCGGTCATTCCATTTCGAACCGGTAAGTATGGCTTTCTCAGCATTGATGATGATGACATTGTCACCACAGTCAACATTCGGAGTAAAGCTTGGTTTGTACTTACCTCTCAGCAACTTGGCCACTTTTGTCCCCATACGGCCAAGCACCTGGTCGGTTGCATCGACTACAACCCATTCTTTTTGTGCTGTTGCTTTGTTCACAGAAATGGTTTTGTAACTCAAACTGTCCACTGCTTTTTTAGTTTAAATAGTTAATAATAAAATACTTGCGGAATTCTATTTTTCTGAAACCAAATTCTGAAATCAACCGATTTTCAGGACTTTGGCCTATCCGTAGAATTTCGGGCTGCAAAGATAGATATCATTTTCAGCATTTGCAAACAAAATAAGTCTTTTTACAAATGCTCCACAGAAGAACTTATCTGAATGAGACCTGAGTGCAGAAGTGGTGTTTCGATTGTTCTTGGACAATGGCGGAAAACTACACTTTCCGTCGTCGGAACCGGATGCCATGTATATTGTGAAGTATTTTTTCTGACTAAGAACAAGAGTATGAGGGCCTGGCTGCGGTGCGGACGACAGTGGGGACGCACGGGTTTGCAGGTGCTCAGCTGTTTTTGAGAACGGTTTTGTCCAGTTCGTGCAGGGCGTAGGTGTAGGCTCCCAAGGAAGTGGCCCGGTTGGCTCCGAGTCTGGAAAAGACAAGCCCGGTCTTTTTGACAGGGTCGAATTCCACAGTGCGGTGAGAATGAGGGATTTGCACGCTAATGGATGTCTTTTGGCAAAAGGCTTTGAAGCCTTCTTCTTCGTCCAAAGGATAGACTTTCATTTCAAGACGGTCTTTGGGTTGTCCCGATAACGTCCCGATGCTTCCGTTGAGTTCGCGCAGCAGGGAGGGAAGAAAGTATTTGCGTGCTCCCGTCAGCCCGCCACCGATCACAATCAGTCCGTCGAGCAGGGTGATGGCTTGGGCGATGCCGTCTCCGGCGATTTCACCGAAGGTCTCAAACGATTTCAGCGCGGCCTCCCGATTGCCTTCCAGTTTTCCTTCGGCTATATTGAAAATGTCAATCGGTTCCAATTCGCGGCCATCCTGACAATACTTGTGATAGACGCGCTTGATGGCCCGGATGCTGACACCATCTTCTATGATAATATCCCGCTGGGTTTTATGGCGCATCAGAATGATTTCGCCGGCAGAAGAATTGTCTCCGAAATACAATTCCTGATGGGTGGTGATGCCGCAGCCGAAACCTGTCCCGAAAGTGAATCCGATCAGATTATGGAAACGGCGCTTCACACCCGCCTCTTCGAGTTTACGGTTGATTTCCGGCAAAACTCCGGCCAGACATTCTCCGTAGGTGAAAAGATCGGCGTCGTTGTTGATGAATACCGGCAGTTGGAAACAGTCTTCGAGCATCGGACCTAAAGCCACGCCGCCTCGGAAAGCTTTCAGATTGTTCAAATCCATAATGATTCCGTTCCGATAGTCGGCCGGGCCGGGAAAGGCGAAACTGATGGCTGAGGCTTGCAGACCTTTGTCATTCAATGATTCCATCAATCGTGAGAACCCTTCAATAATGGTGTTGAGGCAATCTTCAAGATGGTCGGCGTGAGAGGGAAGCACGATAGGAGTGGTGGCTTCCTTGCAGGCCTGTAAAGCGGAAAAAGCGAAATTGGTGCCGCCTGCGTCCAACGTCAGGACTACGCGGGTATCATGTTCGTACATTGTTATTATATATGCTGAAATAAATATGGAGAAATGCCTCAGTGCCGGACAACGACGCGCAGGGCGTTCTCTTCTGTCACTTGTTTGTGCGTTTGTAACTGATACTTGAGAAGATACATGCCTTCGGCCAGATGGGGAACGGGGATGGCATATTCCATATACGAATGGGGTCTGCCTTCCATTTCCTTTTGGATAAGACAACGTCCTTCCAGGTCGTAAAGACGGACTATGAGCCGGTCGCTTTCATCGAAATGGCCGCAGAGGTCAATCTGATCCCGTACGGGATTCTGAGCAAGGAACAGGCCGGAAACGCTGGATTTCTCTTCGAGTGCGGTGACAAAGCCGAGTTTCCTCATCTGGGAGATGAACACATCGCGCCGTTTGGGAAGAATATTGTTCTCTATATCCTTTTTGACCGGCAGATAGTAGTTTTCAACAGTACACAAATCGTATGGGCCGGATGACCAGGAATGAACATCGCGGCGGTAGTCTCCCCAGCGTGCCGATTCCGCATACAAGGCATATTGA
>JAZRWU010000078.1:0-5220 GCA_045599885.1 Bacteroidales bacterium
ATTCCGTATCTGGCCAAGAACGCCGGTTTTGACCATATTGGAGAGAAAGTGGTTCAGCATCAGAAACGTAAATACGGTGTGTCGAAGTTCGGATTGAATCGTTTTGTCCATGGATATCTCGATTTGCTCAGCCTTTGGTACCTTTCCAAATTCGGCAAGCAGCCTATGTATTTTTTCGGTTTGATAGGCAGCCTTATTTTCCTTCTCGGTCTGATTGCCTGTGTGGTCATCGGCGTAGTCAAACTGAGTTGCCTGCATAAAGGTGTGACCGCACCGCTGGTGACGGATATCCCTTATTTCTATCTGGCCCTGACTTGTATTCTGCTGGGAACCCAATTGTTCCTCAGCGGTTTTATCGCAGAACTGATATCGAGGAATTCTTCGGAACGCAACAAGTATGTCATTGAAAAAGAGATTTGACATAAGAAGAGCGGTGACGCTGGCTTTTCTTGGCTTGGCGGTTTTCCTGTGGTCGTGTGCGGACACCAGTAAAGAACGCTGCCAGGAAAAAACGGATGTGTTCCTCAACGCCGGCCTGTTCAACGATTCGACGAAGAAAGAATGCTCTCTCAAACTCTCGGCCTACGGTTTGGACCGCGATTCGATGTGGTATTCCTCGCAGAATCTGAAATCCTTGGAATTCCCGTTGAATCCCAATGAGGAGGAAACGGATTTTGTGTTGGTTTTCGAGGACGGTCAGGTCTGCGACACGCTGCGTTTCTTTTATACCAACGAGCCGAAGCTGTTGTCTGTGGTGTGTGGAGGCATTGTGGTTCATCATCTTCAGAATGTGCAGACTACCCGGCATGGAATTTCCTCTGTGGAAATCCTGGAGCCCGAAGTGACCAATTCAGCTTTGCAGAACCTCAAAATTCTCGTCCGATGAAGAAAGTTTTGCTGCGGATGCTGTGTCTGGGTTGGTTTTTGCTGTCGGCGGCTGCGACCTTTGCCCAATCGGGAATCGGAGGGGCTCTCAGTTCGTTCAATTCTTCTTCCTCGTCGCGCTCGGGTTCGTCCGGAGAGGAAGAAGGCTTCAAGCGTAAACCCAAAGCGGAACGCGATACGGCATTCTATCAGGGCAGTTTTTTGAGCATTGACCTGGTCCCCTTGGCAAAATATCTGACAGACGATTCCTACGGATTGGGATTCCAATATGATATCAATTTGAAAGCCAGGTATTTCCCGTGTCTTGAATTCGGTTTTTCAAAAATGGGCCTGACTCAGAATCTCGAAGAACTTTGGGGAGCCTCTTTTGAGGATGAGGTGTCCATTACAAGTGCTGGAAAAGGTGCTTACCTCAAATTGGGCATGATGACGCCTGTCGCTTCGACGGGATTGCGGGTGGAGAATATGTTTTTCCTCGGTTTCCGTTATGCCGTGGCATATTCACAATACAGTCTGCTGGGCGTTCCTTTTGCGGGAGGATATTGGAACGAACCCTATATGAGGAGTTATATCAATCAATCGTCTTTGGCGCATTGGGTGGAATTGAACGGCGGTCTCCGTGTGGAACTCACTCCTTGGCTCTCTGCCGGTTGGTCCTTGCGTTTCAAGAAGTTGCTGGGCAGTCTGAATAAAGAATGGGCCGTCGCACCGCTGATTCCCGGATTCGGCTGGCGCGATAAACCTTCTGCCGATTTGGCGTTATGGATTAACTGGAAGCTGCCATGGTGAAATCTCTGAAAATTATGGCGGTGGCGTGGATAGGGCTCCTGTTGCCCTCCTGTCAGCCACAGACGGTCTATCACAAAGATTTTGGAGACGTTTTCCATACGGTTTATCACATAACGTATGCCCATCCTGAATCTTTGAAAGATGGAATCGTGGATTGCCTGAACCGCTTTGACGCTTCACTTTCCATGTTCAATCCGAATTCGACCCTTTCCTATATCAACCGCTCCGATACGCTTCCCATAGATCTTTCCCACGATGCCTGGGTCTGTCATCTTTTGGATCGCGCTTTGGATATTTCCTCTCTCACAGAAGGCGCATTCGACATTACGGTGGCTCCCTTGGTCAATTTATGGGGCTTTGGAACGGATACACGACAGGATGTCAGCCCATCTGAAATCGATTCGATTTTGGAATTTATCGGTTATCGGAAATTGTCCTATCAGGATTCGGTCCTCCGCAAATCCGATGCGAGGATGAAGTTGGATGCTTCTGCCATCGCCAAAGGTTATGCCTGCGATATTGTAGGGGAATGGCTTGAATCTCAGAGCGTGGAGAATTATCTGGTTGAAATCGGAGGAGAAATACGTTCCAAAGGCAAAAATGAGCGTAATCAAGTCTGGACCATCGGCATCGACCGCCCTGTGGACGATCCTCAGGCCGACACGCATGAATTGCAGGCGATGATTCAAATCAGCGGCAAAGGAATGGCCACTTCCGGAAATTATCGCCGTTTTTATCTGGTGGATGGACGTAAAGTCGCACACAGTATCGATCCCCACAGCGGTTATCCGGCCGTCCATTCCCTGTTGAGCGCTACGGTGGTGGCGGACGATTGCCTGACAGCAGATGCTTTGGCTACTTCATTTATGGTCATGGGGCTTGAAAAAGCGACCGGATTGGCCGAAAAACATCCTGAATGGTTGTGTTATTTTATTTACAGCGATGCTCAAGGCCAATATCAGACTTGGAGCAGCCCGGCCTTGGAAGCCTATATCAAATAATTTAATAATATACGTATGATTCGTCTGAAGCTATTTATCAATGCTTTGATATTCTGTCTTTTATGTGGAACTTTGACAGCATGTGCCCAAAGCGGCCGGAAGATGGAAACGGCTCAGCCTACGGTGGCGGCCACGTCTTTCCAGACCGAAAAACTGACCCGCGCCGAGTTTGAGAGGAAAGTGGCGGACCTGAATGCTGATGAATGGAAATATCTTGGAGAAAAGCCTTGCGTCATTGATTTTTATGCCGACTGGTGCGGCCCCTGCAAGCAACTTTCACCTTTGTTGGATAAGGCCGTCTCCAGTTTTGAGGGCCGGGTTCTGTTGTATAAAATCAATGTGGATGAGGAACGTGAACTTGCCGCCGCTTTCGGTATCCGAAGCATTCCGATGCTTTTGTATGTCCCTATGGATGGCGTTCCGCAAGCTTCTGTCGGTTTGACCGATGAATCGTCCATCGTCTCGACCATTCAGAAAGTCCTGTTCCCGAAACCATCTTCCGATACCGAAAAATGAAGAAACTCAGCGTTTTGGAAATGAATCGCCTGAGCGGGGACGAATTCCGCCGTTCAGCGAAGATTCCGTTGGTGGTGGTGCTCGACAATGTCCGCAGCCAGCATAATGTCGGCTCGGTTTTCCGTACGGCTGACGCGTTCCGAGTGGAAAAGATAGTTCTCTGCGGTATTTGCTGTTGCCCTCCCAATGCGGAAATACACAAAACGGCATTAGGTGCTGAATCGACGGTGGATTGGAGCTATGAGGCTGACAGTCTGGCAGCCGTACGCCGGCTCCGTCAGGAAGGGTATGAGATTTGCTCTGTTGAACAGGTGGAAGGCAGTGTGTCTTTGGAAAAATTAGAGTTGGATATAAAGAAAAAATATGCGATTGTCCTGGGGCATGAGGTGAAAGGTGTGCGTCAGGAAGTGGTGGATGAGAGTGATTTCTGTGTGGAAATCCCTCAATTCGGCACGAAGCATTCTCTCAATGTGTCGGTGGCATCCGGCATTGTGCAATGGGCTTTTTTTGAACAACTAAAAGTAATATTATGAAACAGTTGGATACTCGGTTCATGCATCCGGCCGAACAGATCAATGTGATAATCGGCCGTATTTACCGTAGTGGAATGACCACCACTTCGGGTGGCAACATTTCCATTAAAGATGAGAATGGAGATATTTGGGTAACGCCTGCGGGTATTGACAAGGGGACATTGTCTCCTAAAGATATCGTATGCGTCAAGAAAGACGGTACGGTGGTGGGCCATTACAAACCTTCGTCGGAATATCCTTTCCATAAAGCGATTTACGAGTCACGTCCTGATATTCATGCTGTCATTCATGCCCATCCTCCTGGATTGGTGGCTTTCAGCATCGCCCGTCAGATTCCGAATACCAATATCATTCCTCAGGCCAAGAATATCTGCGGAGAAATCGGTTATGCCAAATATGCCTGCCCAGGCAGTGAGAAATTGGGTCAGGTGATAGCCGATGTTTTCAGGAATGAGAAATACAAGGCCGTCATTCTTGAGAACCATGGAGTTGTGTTGGGCGGTTCGGATATGATGGACGCCTACGAACGTTTTGAGACTTTGGAGTTCTGCTGCCGCACCTTGGTCAATGCCGGTCATATCGGCAAGCCCAAGTCCCTCAGCAATGAGCAGATTGATGAGTTCAAACTCCGTATCCCCCACAATATTCCTCATTATATGGATGTATCCTATCCTTCCGATGAAAGGGCCATCCGTTCCCAAATGGTCAATATCATCCGCAGAAGTTGTGATCAGGGACTGATGATATCAACCTACGGTACGGTTTCCTGCCGTTGGCGCGGTAATGATTTTCTGATTACTTCGCCTAATGTGCCGCGTTGGGATATCAGCCCGGAGGATATCGTTCAGGTCCGCGACGGTATGGCCGAAGTGGGCAAGACACCGAGTCGTTCGGTGGCATTGCATTACCGTATTTATCAGGAAAATCCGCAAATCAATTCTATTATCAGCACTCAGTCTCCCAATCTGATGGCTCATGCGGTGACCGGAACGCATTTTGATGTCCGTACCATCCCGGAAAGCTGGATTTTCCTTCAGGATATGCCCATGATTCCTTTTGGTGACCATTATCGCGAAATCAGCAAAGTCGCCTCCATGTTCAAGAAACATCGGGCTATTCTGGTGGAGAACGATTGTGTCATTGTGACGGGCGATAAACTCCTTCAGACATTCGATTATCTGGAAGTGGCTGAGTTCTCGGCCAATTCTCTGGTGATGGCATCGGCTATCGGACCGCTTTGTCCTATCGGAGACGAGGAAATCGAGGAGCTTCGTGTCGCATTCAACGTGAAATAAGAACCGCTGGGCGATATGCAGATTTACCGCAGCAGTTCGGATTGTCCGGCCTGGAATCTTGCCGCAGAGGAGTATCTGATGCGACGGGAATCCGGGCCTTCTCCCTTGGTGTATCTGCTGTTGTATGTCAATCGTCCATCGGTCATTCTGGGGAACAATCAGGCCTGGCAAAACGAAATTGACCGTGCTTTCTGTCGCGCC
>JAZRWU010000079.1:0-12352 GCA_045599885.1 Bacteroidales bacterium
CAAGTTTCCCTTTAGACCGGAAGATGTATCGTTTGTTGTTGACGCATTCAAGTCAATCGGCATAGATCCCGGACGCACCGAGGCAAAGGATATGGACTTTCCTGACCCCAAGGATATTGTCTTCTATGAGGTAGCGCTTTCCAAAGAAGGATCATTCCTCGTTACCGGCAACACCAAGCATTTCCCAAAAGAGCCAATCGTGGTCACACCGGCTCAAATGTTGGAAATCATACACAATTCCCTGATGGAATCAGAATCACGATGAAAGAAGGATAAGCGGAAATTTCAACCAAACACCCTCTTTTTTCGGCAAATCAAAATTAGTGGTTGGAAATTGTCTCTTGATAGAGGTGTTTCCAAAATGTCATAACAAAATATATGGTTGGATTCCCCTTCCTACGATAGGGCCTTTGGTCAAAATAAGTGGTTGGAATTCGTATGACAAAGAATACTCTCTTGATTTTGGCCGCCTTGCTTTTGGTATTGTTCACGGCGACGATGTGTGGAAAAGCCGCGCGTGTGTGACCCCCGAAACCAAAGCAGTTTGACCCTCGGCACCAAAATATGGCTGCCCCCTTGCGCCGAAATAATATTGACCCCACTCAGAAGTCTCTACTGCGTTATTGATATTTGATTTCAAGAAAGGCAAAGCTACCTCCTGTTTCGCAAAAGTCAAGGCTAAATGGAACACCCTACGGGTGGCCTTGACATATTGCTCTCCAGGGGTTATTGGTGGCCTATCCTGAACTCAAGCATAAAATGGAAATCTAATGAAGTGATCTGCTGGTTATCGATTATTGCGAGCCGGAAGTAAAAACCAATCTACAATTGACCCCTATATTCAGAAGAGGTGAGGGTCAAACTAATATAATTTTCTGGGGGCAATGCTATTTTGGCCGAAGGGGTCAACAGAGAACAGCGCTTCCAGGAGTTCGCGCAATAAAATCCATATATGACCGGTTATGTCAGATGGCAGATAGTTTTCAATAATATGTGTAACTTTACACCCGATAGATAATGCTGTTGACATCTCAGATGATAGCGGTGGAATTTATTCTGATTATTTGATAACAGCTTGAGTATAGGAAACGACGCAATGAAATTATTTCTCAACAGACTTTTCGGTTTTGACCCACTTATTCACAAAAAATCTAAGGAAATCACGGCTGGAATCACGACCTTCCTTACGATGTCGTACATTCTGGCGGTAAACCCTGATATTTTCAGGCCGCTTGCCGAGTTCGGGATGGACACGGGTGCGGTATTCACGGCTACGGCGCTGGCGGCGGCGTTTGGCACCTTCCTGATGGCCGTTATCGCCAAGATGCCCATCGCATTGGCTCCGGGCATGGGTCTGAATGCTTTTTTCGTCTATACGGTCTGTCTCTCAATGGGTTATTCGTGGAAATTTGCCCTTACGGCGGTACTTCTCGAAGGTATTCTGTTTGTCATTCTCACGCTGACCAACATCCGTTCCTGGATAGTGGACGCCATTCCAGTCTCCATTAAAAATGCCATTGGAGCCGGCATAGGCCTTTTTATCGCTCTTATCGGAATGCAGAATGCCGGCATCATCGTTTCCGATCCGGCCACGCTCATCAGTTTAGGAGACATCACAAGCGGCAGTGCTTTGCTGGCAGCATTCGGTCTTATCATCACCGTACCACTTTTAGTTAAAAAAGTGCCCTGCGCCCTTCTTATCGGAATATTTGTCACTACCCTTGCCGGCATCCCGATGGGGATTACCGAGTGGCGCGGATTTGCCTCCATGCCGCTTTCCATCTCCAGCATATTCTGCCAATTTGAATGGAGCAATATTCTGTGTCCTGATATGCTGATAGTTGTGGCCACAATGCTGTTCCTTGACATATTTGACACGATGGGATCTCTGGTCGCGATATGCACGCAAGCCGGACTCACCGAAAGAGACGGCTCCATACCAAGAATCAACAAGGCATTTATGGCAGACAGCATCGCCACCATATTCGGAGCCGCAGTCGGAACCAATACCACCACATCCTATGTCGAAAGTGCTTCTGGCGTTTCCGCAGGAGGCAGAAGCGGGCTCACCTCTGCCACCACAGCCCTCTGCTTCATTTTGGCCTTATTCTTCGCTCCATTATTTCTGGCCGTTCCCAGCGCAGCTACGGCTCCCGTCCTCATTATCGTAGGACTAATGATGCTGAAGCCCATCAAGGACCTGTATATCAACGATTACAGCGAGAGCATACCGGCTTTTGTCACACTCATCACCATCCCGATGGCATACAGCATTTCGGACGGAATCATGCTGGGCGTGATATCATACACCATTATCAACGCGTTGTGCGGAAAGTTCAACAAAATCAGCATCCCGATGTGGGTACTTTCAGCTTGTTTCATCTGCAAATACATTTTCCTGTAATTTATGGGAAAGAATTTCAGGACATACGCGCTGCTGACATTTGTCACTGATGTCGAAAAAGAACAGATGCTCTCGTTGTTCGATTGGGAAGTATTCTATCTCAAAAACGATAATGGGACATACTATCATACTTTTATAGAAAGAGACGGTGACAAGCTTCCGGTCGTAGCCGTAGGGCAAAAGGAAAAAGGGAGCATCGCATCGGCCACTCTAGTGATGAAATGTATTGACCTGTTCCGCCCTGAATATGACCAATCTTCATCCGGACACCAGAAAAAATGCTCAAGCGGCTTTCGAAGAACAGCGAGAATCCAGTCCGCACCCATATCGGCACATACCTGACTTCGGGATCGGTCATCGCCAATTCACACTTCATGGAGAAAGCCATCCTTTCAAGCAATCTGATTGCCAAAGCGCTCGATATGGAATCATTCGGCATAGCATACGCTTGCGAGATGGCGGATTCTGAAAGGCCCACACCCATCATAGCAAAAGGCATCTCCGACTTTGCTGACGAAAAGAAGTCAGACTCCCATCAGTCATTGGCAGCAGAAAACAGTGCCGTTTTCATCAGATATCTGCTGCTGAATCTCCCTGCCGATATTGATTTGCACTCGCTGTTTGAATCCTGGACCTGTATTATTGATAAACGTGACTCTTCCATTCATTATATTAACGCAGGCCATCCCGATCCGTTCATCATCAGAAATGATGGAAACGTTGAAGAAATCACCAACAGACAGAACAATCCAAAACTTGGTCTGAAAGACGCCGTCTTCAAAGAAAGCCAGATGCACTTCATGGCCGGCGAATCGTTGTTCCTGTTCTCATCGGGAATAGAACCATCCCTACACACTGTGACTATCTCCAAAACAAAACGGGCGGTGCTCACGCATCGCCCGTCCCAACAAATAAAACACAAATAAACACCAACAAGGATGTTGTCACATCCTGATTTTTAAGACTTTCTTCCCAGAAATACAGACAAGATAAACACCTGTGGAAAGTGGAATGGAAAAAGTGTTGTTTTCAGAGGTATAGATAAGGTTGCCAAAAAGATCATAGACAGAAACAGGTTGAACGGAAGAGAGACTCAGGTGCAGCACAGAGCCATCCACATAATATTCAGGGCCACTCAAATCGGGAAGGCCGGTGATAGTATGTGAAATCAAAGAAGCGTTGTCGATAATGAGACCGGAAGCATCTGTTTGAGAGATGGAAAAAATAAGCTGAACAGGCAAGGACAACGAATTTTTCAGATTGAACTGGTATTGGATTTTTTTCCAGGAATTGGAGGAAATGGTGTCCGGAGTGGAATAATTGGAATAAGAGTAGCCATTATAATAGCCGTTACGGATGATTCCCTTTCCCTTGACAAAAAACTGCAAAGTGTAGATACCACCTGACAGAGTGATATCTTGAGTACTGAAACGGGCATACGCCTTTTGAGTATGCACCATTCGGCAAGCATACAATCCAGAAAAAGAATCTTCGGTACGCGAGACTTCCGGATAAAACAGGCTGGACACCGAGCCCGACCAATGGGAAGGGATACTGTCAACCGTCTCAGAGTCGGAAATCTGTTCCCAATCCTCAAAATTGGAGTTCAACAGAATATTGGATTGAGAATAGGACGGAAAAACGCAGAATAATAGAATAGGCAGCCAAATCTGGCCGAGAGTGATGTTTTTCATAAGCAAGATACTAAGGCTGAAGCGTGAATGCTGACATCCAGCATCAGTCGGGTGGTTAAACAAAAAATCCTTTGTACCGGTAGCGAATCCGGCACAAAGGTAATATTAATTTTTTGTTTACAAATTATTTCCGAAATATTTTTTGAAAATCTTCTCCAATATCCGGAACATCTTCATCAGGACTCAGGGAAGTCAGAATCCGACTGAGAACCTGTTTTGAAATGATTTCCCGATGATTTGATAGGGATTTTGAGGTTGATTCGGGGCATCGTTGAGCGAGCATAGCGGGCTATGTGAGCAAAAGGATGGCCCGAAGCGGACCAAAAGGCCATCAAGGCATCGGAAAAACAGAATCATAAATTTTTTTGAAAGAATTCAAAACAGGTTCTGAATCTCCAAAGGACGACGGGAAATCTCTTTCATCGCATTTCCTTCGGACACAATCGCATTCCACAAGACATCCTTCAGCTCATCAATGCCTTGCATCGCCAAAGAGGAAATCATCACAGTCGGGACATTGGGCGGCAAATTGGGATGGAAATCCTCCGGATTCACCACATCCATCTTGGTGACAGCCAATACTCTCTGCTTATCAAGAAGTTCAGGGTTATACTTTTCGAGTTCATGAAGCAGAATACGGTATTCGGCAGCAATATCATCCGACAAGGCAGGCACCATAAAGAGCAGGATAGAGTTGCGCTCGATATGACGTAAAAAACGAAGTCCCAGACCTTTACCCTCAGCGGCACCTTCTATGATTCCGGGGATGTCGGCCATGACAAACGAGCGGTCATCATAGTAGGAGACAATTCCCAGATTGGGTGTCAATGTCGTAAAAGGATAATTGGCGATTTCGGGTTTGGCAGCCGAGACGACCGAAAGCAAAGTGGATTTCCCCGCATTCGGAAAACCGACCAGACCGACGTCCGCCAAAAGCTTGAGCTCCAATATCACCGTACGTTCTTCCATAGGTTCGCCAGGTTGTGAGAACCTCGGCGTATGATTGACTGCCGTACGGAAATTCCAGTTACCCAAACCGCCGCGTCCACCTTTAAGCAGAATCACTTCCTGCCCGTCTTCATTGACATCGCAGAGAAATTCGCCCGAATCGGCATCGTATGCGACCGTTCCAAGAGGCACTTCGATGATACTGTCGGCTCCGGAATGGCCCGTAGAACGGTTACCACTCCCCGACTGACCGTCTTCGGCAAACACATGACGCTGATAACGGAGATGCAGAAGAGTCCAATAATTACGGTTGCCGCGCAGTATCACATGACCGCCACGACCGCCGTCGCCTCCATCCGGGCCACCCCGGGGTACAAATTTTTCTCTATGATAATGAGTGGATCCAGCGCCGCCCTTACCCGAACGGCAATAGATTTTCACATAATCTACAAAATTGGGATTCGACATAACAATCCGTCAAGCGAGTTTGTCGAGGGCAGCCTGAACCTGGGCGAAAGTCTCATCAATGCTCTTGGTGCCGTCAATGCAGGCATATACACCCTTGGCTTTGTAATAATCCACCACAGGAGCCGTTTTGTCGTGATAAACCTTGATACGGTTCTTGATGGTTTCTGGATTGTCATCGGCACGGCCGGCAATGCTGGCACGGAACAACATACGTTCCACCAAAATCTCATCGGGCACCACCAGGTCGAGCAGGATGGATACGCTCTGACCACGTTCGGCCAAAAGATTCTGAAGAGCATCGGCTTGAGCCACGTTGCGGGGATAACCGTCGAAAATAACGCCCTTCGCATCGCCCAAAGCATCTACCGCATTGGCCAACATCTTGAGAATCATCTCGTCAGGAACCAGATTGCCGGCATCGATATACGACTTGGCGATTTTACCAAGCTCCGTTCCCTGAGCCATTTCCGCACGCAGCAAATCGCCCGTGGAAATATGTTTGAGACTATATTTTTCCGTAATCAAATCACTCTGAGTGCCCTTACCTGAACCGGGGCCGCCAAAAATAACAATGTTAAGCATAATAGTATATTTAATTAGTCCAATACATAGATACCAGGATAATTACGTCCTTCCTCATCGTAATCCAAGCCATAACCGACCACAAACAAAGCAGGCATTTTCATTCCGATATAATCGACGGTGAGGGGCACTTTGAATCCATTCTTGCGGGTAATCAGACTGACCACTTTCACAGAAGCAGCTCCTGTTTCCTTCAAATCGTCCGTCAAGGATTTCACAGTCTCACCCGTATCGACAATGTCTTCGATAACGACCACATTCCGACCCCGAAGATTGTCAGGAAGAGTAATCAGCCTCTGAACAGTCCCTGAAGAGTTCAGGCCGCAATAGGATTTATATCGGAGACAACTTATCTCACATGGAAATTGAAAACGCTTCAGCAAATCGGAGGCGAACATCATCGCTCCATTCATAATCGGAAGAAAGACAGGACAAGCCTCAGCCATATCGCGGTTAAGTTCGGACGCGACACGATCGACCACTTTCTGGACATCCTCAGCGGACATATACAATTTGAACTGTCTATCCTTGACTGTGATTCTCGCGAGATCCATTTCCCATAGCTTGATTTACGTGCGAAATTACAACAATCACGATAATACCACAACAGATACGAAAATAAAATCTACCTTTGTCATACCCCATAACGCTTATCCGTTGAAAGATGAAGATATTCAATACATCTCAAATCAGACAATTGGATGCCGACAACATTCTTAGACGCCATATCACTTCCTTGGAGCTGATGGAAGAAGCCGTGAACGGGCTTTTTCCAAGCGTCTGCGAAGAAATCGAACGTTGCCGGCAACTGAAAAACAAGAAAAAAGATGAATTGACCCTATTGGTTCTGGCAGGTCCCGGGAACAACGGAGGCGACGGTCTGGCATTGGCGAGAAAGCTGATTTTGAACGGTTACCACCTTGTCTGCCGCCTGATTCGTGCCGGGAAGACCTTATCTGCCGACTGTCAGGCCAATAAGGAATCCCTGTCGGCGATTGCATCCGATTTCGCCATCTGGGATGATTTATCGCATCTTGACGACCTTCCCTCAGCCGATATAGTGATTGATTGTCTGTTCGGAAGCGGTCTCAACCGGCCGATTCAGGGTATTTTCGCCGAACTTGTCCATTGGATCAACCAGAGCAGAAGCCTGTCCCAACCGCCCCGGATTGTCTCCATCGACCTTCCCTCCGGCCTTTTCGGAGAAGACAACAGCGACAACCTTCCCGACTCCATCGTACGTTCAGACCTGACTCTGGGCATCCAATCCCCGAGACTGGCGTTTTTCTTATCTGAGAATGAGAAATATATTCCACAATGGAAATTGACTCCGCTGTTCTTTCACCCGACCAGCCTCGCCGCACAAGACAGTCCTTATTCTTATGGTGAACCTTCCGACATCGCATCGCTGTGGCAGCCGCGTCACAGATTCGACCACAAAGGACGTTTCGGCCGTGCCCTGCTCATCGCCGGGAGTGCGGAAATGTGCGGTGCCGCCATTCTCGCCTCGAAAGCCTGCCTACGTTCAGGTGTCGGACTGTTGAATGTTTGGAGTCCTGAAAAAGCCCACGACTGCATTCAAAGCGCCGTTCCGGAAGCCATGGTGGGCTGTTGCGGGAAAGAGTATCCTGAATGGAACCACACTCTGAATTTTTCGGGATATTCAGCCGTAGGTATCGGTCCGGGTATCGGTGTCGGAGAATCGCAGACCCGCTTGTTGGAAAACAGCTTCGCCCAATGGCCGGACAATCTTCCCTTGATTTTGGATGCCGACGGGCTCAACATATTGAAACATAAACCGGATTTGCTGAACGCACTTCCCAAACAATGTGTTTTCAGTCCTCATCCTAAAGAATTTGAAAGAATTTTCGAGGCTTCCCTAAGTCTGGAAAAGAGCGGGTACAAGCCCAGCAGAAACGGCTACGAGCGATTGTGCCGTGCCAGACAATTTGCCCGGAAGCATCATGTCACCTTACTGTTGAAAGGGGCCTACACTGCTGTCATTCAGCCAAATGGTGATTGTTGGCTCAATCCTACCGGCAATCCCGGCATGGCAACCGGAGGCAGCGGTGATGTATTAACCGGAATTTTACTATCTTTGCTCGCCCAAGGCTATTCCTGCGCTCAAGCCGCCAAAATGGCTGTATATCTTCACGGGCTCAGCGGAGATCTGGCTTTGGACAGTGAATCGGAAGAGAGCCTGACCGCCAGCGATATCATCGCCCATCTCGGAAAGGCCTTCAAGAGGCTTCATAATGACAAACAGCTCCACCATTGACCAAAATTATGATTGATATGAAAAAAAACTTATTGCTTTTATTCCTCTGCCCTATGATGGCTATGGCTCAATTCCAGAGTTTCCCCCTTGAGGATGCCATGCCTGAAGGCGCTTTTTGCTATTGTCTTCCCCGTACGGCATTGGATCTCACCGTCGAAAGCAAAGTCATTGTTGAAAAACCTGGCGCTTATGCCCGCTATGCGGAACGATACCTCGGCATTCACGAGGTCATCACCGAAGAGAGTGTCAGACACGAACTGATCGGTGTCAAAATCAGCACAGCCACCCTGCCCGATGCCGCCAAACGGTTTTATATTCCTTACAAAAAAGTCAGCCTCAGCGACTCGCTCAACATCCGTATTACCCCTGAAGGCATTCTGCAATCCATCAATATGAGCGACAGTCCTCACCCATGGGGGAAGCGGGCCATGCCGGCCAATTTCGGAAGGCATCAGGATTCCAGAATCCAGCGTCCTATGCGTGAGGAGCGAAACGAGGATGCCTCTTCCGCCTACGCCCTGACTGGAGAAATGATTCAGGCGAATTCCACAGCGCGCGAAGCGGAACTGGCCGCCAAACAGATTTTCAGTCTGCGTGAGACCCGTCTGGCTCTGTTGCAGGGAGAATTGGACAATATGCCTCAGGACGGCGCCTCCATGCGATTGTACCTTGAGGAATTGAACCGTATGGAAAAAGCTTATACAGAGATGTTTACTGGCTCAAGACGTGAAAAAAACCAATACGATGCCGTCCGCTACATTCCTGAAGAAGTCCCCTGTTTTGATGTCGCTTTCCGCTTCTCCAGCGAGCAAGGGGTTCTTGACAAAGAAGATTTGAGCGGCTCGCCCATTCACGTCAAAGCAGAAATCCTGGACGATTGCCATTTTATCCAACCTTCCGAGAACAACGAAGAAGATTTCGGCAAGAAAAAGGAGAAAGAGAAAGCCGTAGGTCTCTATTATTATCTGCCTCATCTCAGCCACGTTTGGGTACAGAACGGCCGTCAGATTCTTTGCGAGGAAGATATTCAAATCGCCCAAGGAGGTGATTTGATGAAATTGCCATCCAATAGGAGCATCCGTGTTGAATTGGATGTCCGCACAGGTGCGATTGTCCGAAAATCAGGAAATTAAAACTTAGAACCTGTTTAAATTTGTTTCGGGATTATTTGAAGGCTGTTTTTGAGAACGGTTTTGTCTATCGTTTTGCGTAGAATAGCGGGCTATTTGAGCAAAAGGATGGTCCGAAGCGGACCAAAAGGCCATCAAGGCATCGGAAAAACAGAATCATAAAATTATTTTTGAAAGAATTCAAAACAGGTTCTTAATAAGATTCATTCTTCCTTGGGGCCGGGCATATCCGGTCCCAATTTTTTTGTGCAGATATGAAGACACGAACTGCTCCACCACATCTTTATCAATCAATCCCGTCTGACGGACATCTATGGCCTCTTTGAACATGGTATAGCCGTTGCCATAATCTCTCAACAGATAGGCCGAACCGGACAAAGAATACAGACTGTCAGGCTCTAAGGCTTCGTATTGCCCACGGTCTCGGTTCCACACGCGCACATGGCTCACCCTCCTTTCTCCTTCACAACCGACAAAATTATGCTGATTGTCAAAAACGACAGGAGAAGGGATGCTGAACGTATAATCAAACATAAGACCGGACACCTGAAGGAAACCGCCGAATTCATCCGGAAGATAAGCCACCGACAGTTCCAGCATATCCATCAACAACTTACCGGAAATCTCACATACCGCCACCTCATTTCCAAAAGGAAAAACCGAATTCAAATCGAAATATGTGATTCCTCCGGAGGGAAGATTCGCGCGTATTCCACCCCCGTTCCACACGGCCACGTCGGTTTCCATCACCCGACGGCAGGCATCCGCGCATAAATTTCCTATGCCGGTTTCCTCACTGCGCACCAAGCGCTTACCGTCTGCATCCTCTATTCTCAAAGGGACATCCGAATAGCAGATAAGCTTTTGAGACACTTTCGAAAAAGATTTTACGACTCTTCTTGTCCTTTTCTCCACTTTTGGGTCTTTGACCGGATAAGAGGAAGTCGGAATAAGGCGGCTTCGGAGACTTCCGTCAGGAGAAAGGCACAAAACACCCATGTTCTCAAATCCGGTTCCGGTCGATGTCAGTAAAACCTTCTTTCCCGACCTGTTTTCAATCAAAGTATCCTGAATCACACTGTGAGCATGGCCATCCAAAACCACATCCATTCCATGAGTCCGGTGAATCAGGCTCAAAGAATTGATGCCGTTTTCACCCTCACTCTCATCACCCAAATGTGAAAGTGCAATCACATAATCCGCTCCTGCATATATAACCGAATCAACCACCGCCTGCACATTCTCATAAAAGCTCCCGATTCCGAAATCATAAATCCAGTCGCCCTCGCCGTTCTTGAAATGGCTGGGTGTGGAATAAGTAACCGAATAAGGCGTAGATATTCCCAAAAAGGCCACTTGGGTATCACCAAAGCTGACCAAACGGCAAGGCTCATACAACAACTGTCCCGAAGGAAGTTCCTTGAAGTTGCAGCAAAGACATTCCGCTTCAAGATTTTCCATCAATTCCTGAAGACGGGGCACGCCATAATCGAACTCATGATTGCCCAAAGTGACGAAATCATAACCCACGGCATTCATCAGCCGGATCACATCCCTGCCTCTGGAGGCCGAACCATAAATACCTCCCTGTATGAAATCGCCCGAAGAGACCAAAGCCAGATAAGGCGTTTTCTTCTTCATTTCATTTTTCAGTGCGGCGAATTTGGCATATCCTTCAATGGCACAATGAACATCGTTTTCATATAGAATAATGATATCGTGACGGCCTTCGGGTACACTTTCTGATATTGAGCAAGCCCAAGCGCTCCCCAACACAGCCAACACAAACACGAATTTGACGATTCTATTCCGCAGCATTTTCCATAAGTGAAACCCACGACAAAAGAAATCAAAACAAAATGCTTACATTTGTCTTCAGCTTATTTTATTGTTGTCAGAGTATGCTATATTTATTGTCCGCCATTATTTTCGGGTCCTTGTTCTCCATCATATTCAAAGCTTGCCAGACCATCCGGATTGACACACGGCAAGTCATCATGTTCAATTATCTGACCGCCATGTTGGTCTCTGGTGCGGCCATTCTGCTCAAACTCTGGCAGAATTCCGCTATGCCAGACGACTTCGGAATACAAGGTTCGAGTTTTCTGTTCGCTTTTATTCAAGGAATTATGTTTGCGGTCGGATTCATCATCATGGACCGCAGTGTCTGGCGCTCGGGCGTGGCATTGACAACCGTATCGGCCAAATCCTCCCTGATATTGTCCGTATTGTTCAGTTGGTTTTTTCTTGCGCAGGAAGCTCCTGCCTGGCTGCCTGTCAGTCTGGTTCTCGTTTCGCTCGGCATGATTATTTTACCCGCAGACAGCCAGAAACATGACCCGAAATATCAGACCAACCGTACCGATGTCCAACGGCGCAGAAGGACGTTGCTGGCCTTGTCCGCAGTGTTCGTCTGCTACGGCGTCTCGGATTTTTGTCTGAAACTGTCGCAATCTTCCGTGGAGCATCATCTTAATGCAGGCCAGGAACTGGACACGCATCTAGATGGACTGATGGTTTATATTTTCCTGATAGCCAGCCTGATTTCATACATATTCTGCGCCATCAAAGGTTCTTTCAAAAAGAATCCAGTCACGCTGCGCTGCATCGCCGCAGGTGTACTTCTCGGCATTGTGAATATACTCTGTACTGCTTCCTCCCTGAGAGCACTCAGCGTCTTGTCCACCAGTCTCTATTATCCTCTTTACAACATTGGTATTGTGCTGGTTTCCACCTTCGCCGGTGTGTTTTTCTTCAAAGAGAGAATCAAATGGATTCAATGGGCCGGCATCGCGCTTTCCATTCTGGCCATTTTCCTGTTCTTCCGATAAAGTCAACCAATGACAGT
>JAZRWU010000080.1:0-2104 GCA_045599885.1 Bacteroidales bacterium
GGAAACGGCCCTCAATCAGTTGAGATGACATCGTATAGCTGTCATAACAGATGACAACACGTTTGGCACTGAACATCAACTGGACTTCCGTCTCATCCTTGGCCAGAATTCCTTTGAGTACCTGAAGCGGTTTCTTTCTGACAATCAAGGTAAAACGTCCGTTGTCACCCAAATTTTCGCCCTTGAATCCAGCGTTTTTCAGACGGACCAGCTTATGGGAATCGGAAGCGACGAAGGTGACATCTTCCGCACTCACGTCCATCACCACACCGTTCATCACCGGACGCAAATCGTCGTCGGCGGAGGCGAAAATCGTGGAATTGATGCCTTTCAGCAACGAGCTTGCGGTGATGTTGAGCGTTCCGAGCGACTCCGTGATTTCCTGAGGACGGGGATATTCGTCGGCGGAGGCGGCCATGAAATTGAACTTACCGTTCTGATAATAGACCGTAGTATCGAGATTCTGGACATTGATATCGAACTGGATAGGCTGTTCTGAAATTTCCTTCAAGGAATCCAACAGCGACTTGGCCGGAATGACAAAACTGATATTTTGCTCTGAATCAATCAGTTCAATCCGCGTTTCAACGACTGTCTCCGAATCGGAGGCTGTTACGGACAGCATCTGATCACGAATATCGAAAAGGAATCCTTCGAGAATGGGCATCACACTCTTGGGTGAGATCACTTTGGAAATGGACTGAAGATGGCTGTAAAGAGCCGAACTGGATACTGTAAACTTCATAACAAACTGATTTATATTATTTTACTCATGTTTCACAAAGGCCATGCACGAATAGTCAAAACCTGTCCTATCGCTGCAAAGTTATAAATAATCCGCACGAATGACAAAGATTATCCCTTCTTTTCATAAGGTTTCTCCGACGATGACGACTTCCGGACGCAGGAGGATGTCAAAACGGGCCATCACATCGGCAGCGATTCGGGAATACAGTGCCAGCACCTCCTCTCCCTGTGCTCCACCCCGGTTGACCAATACGAGAGGCTGTTTCTCATAGCAGCCGGCATTTCCGAGATTTTTCCCTTTCCATCCGCAATTTTCAATCAGAAACGCTGCCGGCACTTTGCAAGAGCCATCGGCTTGTCTCCATACGGGCATCTGAGGATAATCCTTTAGGATTTTCCCGCAATGTTCCACGGAAATGACCGGATTGACGAAAAAACTGCCGGCATTTCCGAGAACGGCCGGATCGGGAAGCTTGGACGCCCGTATCTCAAGAATGGATTGACGCACGGCACGGAGCTTTTCCACCTCTTTTCCCTGGCAGTCAAAGAAATCCGGCATCACTTGCGGCACTTTTTCTATCAGTTGGCCGTAATCCAACTTGGGAACAAAGTTCTTTTTCAATCTAAAATACACATATACAACGATATACCTGTCTTTCCAATCGCTTTTGAATCGACTGGAACGGTATGCGAATAGGCAATCTTTATTATATATTTCAATACATTCGCTCATTTCCTTATCCCAGACAAGCACTTTTTCGATAACATCCTTCGCTTCCACCCCGTAGGCACCGATATTCTGCACGGGGACTGCCCCGACCGAACTCGGGATACCCGACAGATTCTCGATTCCCGACCATGAATGTTCCACGCAGAAATCCACGAATTCATCCCAGATTTTTCCAGAGCCGACACGAAGAAGAACGCCATCGTCCGTTTCTTCGGCTATCTCCACTTCTTCCAATCGGGAATGCAGGAGAATACCGGGATAATCCTTGACAAACAAGAGATTGCAACCCTGTCCCACCGACATCATCGGAAGAGCGAAATCGGCTGCATCCTTGAGAATGGCCTTCAACTCCTCCAACGTATCGTATTCCGCCCAGAAACGCGCCTGGGCAGGACAATGGAAACTGTGGTGTTCTTGCAATTGTTCGTATGGGACAATTTTCATAATAAATTATTTATCAATTATTTGCACAAACAATATAAGAAGCTGTTTAAATTTCTTCCAATGAAAATATTATTAAGCTATTCAAACTCATTTCGATGCGCTTTTCCTGTCTTCCCGGCGTCTTTTTCCCCTTTTCCTCTTCGAATAGCCCGCTACCCGACATCGGAAAACGGGAAAAATCCA
>JAZRWU010000081.1:0-2784 GCA_045599885.1 Bacteroidales bacterium
TGGTACGCAGCAGAGCGGTCACTTTCTCATCCACATCACCTACCCTGAATGTGTAGGTGGAATCACCGTGGTAGCCGTTCTTATAAGCTCCGCAATCTACCGAAACGATATCTCCTTCTTTCAATACGTTGTTGACCGAGGGTATTCCGTGCACCACTACATCGTTGATGGAGATACAGAGAGATGCCGGATAACCGTTATAGTTCAGAAAGGAGGGGACCGCACCGCAAGAACGGATGAAGTCCTCGCCTATCTGATCCAAATATTTGGTAGTAACCCCAGGCTGAATATACTTGCCGACCTCCGCTAAGGTCTTGGCTACTATTTGATTACTTTCTCGAAGTAAATCGATCTCGTCTTCAGTTTTCAGATAAATCATTCCAAAAACGGATTAATAAGCTGCAATGTTGCCGGTTCTGCCTTTGATACGTCCCGACTTCAGAAGACCGTCGTAATGACGCATCAGAAGGTGACTCTCAATCTGCTGAAGAGTATCCAGCACGACACCGACCAGAATCAGCAACGACGTACCGCCGAAGAACTGAGCGAAACCGGCGCTGATGCCGAAATTCTTGGCAAAAGCAGGAATGATAGCGACAAGAGCCAAGGCGAAAGAACCGGGAAGTGTGATTCTCGACATGATTTCGTCAAGATAATCAGCTGTTTTCTTACCAGTCTTGACACCAGGAATATATCCGCCGTTACGTTTCATATCTTCTGCCATCTGTACCGGATTGATAGTGATAGCCGTATAGAAATACGTAAAGAGGATGATCAACAATGCATAGATGAAATTGTACCAGAATCCGTTGATGTTGGTCATCATCTGCCAGAAGCGGCTGCCGCCACCCGTGGTAGAGAAACGCATGAACATAAGCGGAATGAACATGATGGCCTGAGCGAAGATGATAGGCATGACACCAGCAGCATTCACCTTGAGAGGAATGTACTGACGGACACCACCATATTGCTTGTTGCCCACCATTCTCTTAGCATATTGCACAGGCACTTTGCGGGTACCCTGAACCAACAGGATGGCAAAGATGGTCACGGCCAGCAGCACGATGATTTCGAGGAGGAACATCACCAGACCACCGGAAGCGGTTTCCAGTCTGGAGGCGAACTCCTGAACCAAAGCCTGAGGAAGACGTGCGATGATACCGATAAGGATAATCATCGAGACACCATTGCCGATACCTTTGTCGGTGATACGCTCACCCAACCAAAGAGTGAACATACTGCCGGCGGCCAGCAAAATGACGGAAGAGAAGCGGAACCAGAAACCCGAAGGAAGGGGCACACCCTGAGAACTCAGGTTGGCAAGGAAGGCGGGACCCTGAAGCAAAAGAACGAACACGGTCAGATAACGTGTGTACTGATTCATTTTGCGACGGCCACTTTCTCCCTCACGCTGCAACTTCTGGAAATACGGAACGGCAATGCCCAACAATTGGATCACGATGGATGCCGAAATGTAAGGCATAATACCCAGACCGAACACGGACGCATTCGAGAATGCGCCGCCGGTAAACATATCCAACAATGACATGATGCCTTCGCTGGTCTGCGAACGCAATCCCGTCAATGAGGAAGGATCGATACCCGGGAGAACGACGAACGAACCGAAACGGAACACGGCCACCAAAAGCAGCGTCGTGAGCAGACGGTTGCGGAGTTCTTCAATCTTCCAGATATTTTTGAGGGTCTCAATAAATTTCATTGGTTCTTGCTTTAATGATTATCAGGCGTTTTCTTCCAGATCGGCGGGCTGACCGATGACAGTGGCCTTGCCACCGGCGGTCTCGATAGCCTTGATGGCGGCTGCGGAGAAACCATTGGCTTCCACCTCGACAGCAGCGTTCAAAGTACCCTTAGCCAGAACCTTGACGAGTTGGGAAGCATTGATGATACCAGCTTCCAACAGGACTTCGGGAGTGATTTTCTGGATACCCTTGTCGGCCAGAGCCTGAAGAGTAAACAGATTGACGGCCTTGTATTCAATACGGTTGATGTTCTTGAAACCGAATTTCGGCAAACGACGCTGCAAAGGCATCTGACCACCTTCGAAACCGATCTTCTTATGATAACCCGATCTCGACTTGGCTCCCTTGTGGCCTCTGGTAGAGGTACCACCTTTGCCCGAACCCGGGCCGCGACCGATGCGCTTGGAATCCTTGTTTGAACCGGCTGCCGGTTGTAACGTATTTAAATTCATAATTTAATCCTCCACAATTTTCACTAAGTGATTTACTTTATTTACCATACCAAGGATAGCCGGAGTGGCTTCGAGTTCAACGACCTGATTCATTTTCTTGATACCAAGTGCATCCAAGGTCCTTTTTTGTACGGCGGGATAGCCGATACGGCTCTTTACCTGTTTGATTTTGATAACTGCCATAATTGAATCTCCTTATCCTTTAAATACGCGTTCAACAGAAATACCACGGGTTTTGGCTACCATATAGGCATCGCGCATTTCGCCGAGAGCCTTGATGGTGGCTTTCACCAGGTTGTGAGGGTTCGAGGAACCTTTCGATTTGGCCAGCACGTCAGTGACACCTACACTTTCGAGCACGGCACGCATGGCACCACCAGCCTTGACTCCGGTACCGTGGGAGGCAGGAATCAGGATGACTTCGGCACCACCGAACTTGACCGTCTGCTCGTGGGGAATGGTACCCTTAAGAACCGGGACACGGATAAGATTCTTCTTGGCGGCTTCCGTACCTTTTGCGATGGCAGCGGGTACTTCGCCGGCTTTGCCGGGGCCGTAGCCTACGACAC
>JAZRWU010000082.1:0-3877 GCA_045599885.1 Bacteroidales bacterium
GTCTTTTCCCCCTTTTCCTCTTCGAATAGCCCGCTATCCGTCATCGGAAAACGGGAAAAATTCACTCGGAAAGTCCAGAAAAATCTCTATCGAACAAATTTAAACAGCTTCTTAGAACCTGTTTAAATTTCTTACAACAAATATATTACTAAGGTGTTTTCGGCTTTTTTGAGGCTCTTTTTTTGCCGGTTTCGCCCATCCTTTTGCTCAAATAGCCCGCTATTTTACGCAAAACGATAGACAAAACCGTTCTCAAAAACCGTTCTCAAAAAAATCTCGAAACAAATTCAAACAGCTTCTAAGATTTTTTGGTTTTATTTATAACACTTTTTCCGGTCTTTGTCCTACATTCGTAAAATTTTCAGCCGACAGCCCTCAAAACGGGCCATTGGATTAGTATTTTATTGATAACTATATATTTATTAACTAATTAACGGACTATTGTCATGAAATCAGTGAAAACAATAGCAGTCCTCTGCGCCTTGTTTATGTTGGTGCCGGGCTTTTCCCAGGCCAAGAAGGCCAAGACCTACGATTGGAAAAAGGGGGTTGTGGAAGAACAGTTTGTCTATACGAATGCTCCTTTTGCCGAATGCCATGCGGCAACCATAGCCGAAACGCCCGAAGGTCTCATCTGTGCCTTCTTCGGAGGAACGAAGGAACGTCACCCCAATGTCTGCATCTATGTGAGCCGCAAGCCCAACGGCAGTGACGAATGGACGGCGCCCGAAAAGGTGGCCGACGGCATCCTGGCCAACGATCCGGGGAAGTGGTCTGATGAGGACATACAGGCCTGTGCCAAGTCGGCTGAAAAATATGGTGTCAGCACGGTTACCCGCGGCGCTCTCGATCCTCAGAAGGTTTCCTGGCCTTGCTGGAATCCTGTTCTGTATCAGGTTCCCGGAGGCGAACTTCTTCTTTTCTATAAAATGGGGCCGAGCCCTTCGCAGTGGTTGGGCCGTATGAAACGTTCCACCGACAACGGTCTCACATGGTCGAAGGCAGAGGCTCTTCCCGACGGCATTCTCGGTCCGGTCAAGAACAAACCCGTAGAGGTGGACGGCCAATTGGTCTGCCCCTCCAGCAAAGAAGGTGACGGATGGCGTCTTTTCCTCGACATCACTCCCGACTACGGCAAAACTTGGACTCAAATAGGACCGCTCAACGAAAAGGCTCCCTGGCTGGCCATCCAACCCAGCATCCTTTTTCATAAAAACGGCGATCTTCAGATGCTTTTCCGCACACGCAACCGTCGCGTAGGTTCCACCTGGTCGCACGATGGCGGCAAGACCTGGACTCCCATCGACAGTACCAGTCTGCCTCAGAACAATAGCGGCACGGATGCTGTCACGCTCAAGGACGGCCGTCAGCTGATTGTCTATAATCATGCGCTCGACCGCAACGGTCAGCCAAAGGGTCCGCGCACGCCGCTCAATGTCTCTTTGTCCAAAGACGGCCAAAAGTGGTTCGCTTCGCTCGTTTTGGAAGATTCTCCCATCAGCCAGTATTCTTATCCGGCTGTCATCCAATCTTCCGATGGCTATGTGCATATCGTCTATACCTGGCGCCGTCAGCGCATCAAATATGTGAAGGTCGATCCCAAACAACTTCAGATGGTGAAGATGAATGGCGAAATCTGGCCCGGTATGGAGAACGCATTCGGCCCCGGACAACCCAAGAGCACGTTCCAGATTTCTGTCTGCGACTGGATGATGCTGAAGCGTCAGACCGATGGTGCCGTCACTCTTGCCCGCGAAATCGGATGCGACGGCGTGGAGGTCGATATGAACAGCCTTAGCAAGAATCCCACTTTTGCCAGCCGATTCAAGAACAATCCCGCAGAACTGCAGCACTACCGCAATCTGGCTGCCAACAACGGAATCAAAGTGTCGTCCGTGGCCATGTCGGGATTCTATGCCCAGTCGTTTGCCACACGCGAGAGTTATATTGAGCCCATCACCGACTGCATCGATGTGTGCAAGGGACTGGGTGTGAAAGTCTGCTTCCTTCCGTTGGGTGTCACTTCGGATTTGGCCAAGAACCCGGAACTCCGTCCGCAGGTGGTTCAGCGTCTGAAGGAAGTGGCTCCCTATGCTGAAAAAGCAGGTGTCATCATCGGTATTGAGACCACGCTCGACGCTGCCGGCGAAAAAGCGCTCCTCCGAGAAGTTGGAAGTCCGGCTGTGAAGAGTTATTTCAATTTCCAGAATCCTATCCAGGGCGAAGGCCGGGACATCTACGAGGAAATCCGCCTGTTGGGTGACGACATCTGTCAGATTCACTGCACCAACAAAGATGGCGTCTGGCTTGAGAACGATCCCGAGGTGAATATGCCGAAAATCAAGGAAGTTCTTGAAGAAATCGGCTATTCGGGCTGGCTCGTGATGGAACGTTCGCGCGACGCCCGCGACAGCCGCAATGTCCGCAAGAACTACGGAGCCAACTGTGCCTACCTGAAGAGAATCTTTCAGCCGGAATAATAAGAACCTTTTTTTATTCTTTCAAAAATATTTTTATGACACTATTATTCCGCTGCTTTGATGGTCTTTTGGCCGGATTTGAGCCATCCTTTCGCTCACATAGCCCGCTATGCTCGCTCAACGATAACTTAAATCCGCCTCAAAATCCTTATCAAATCATCGGGAAATCATTTCAAAACAGGTTCTAATATTTTTTTCCATTTTTTACCCATTTGTTATTTCATCGTTACTTATTATATGTAACTTTGCGCCATAAACAATAAGAATAATGATTTTCACCAACAACATCCGCGGTTATCACCATCATCACGACGTCCAATGACGGCGGGTCGTTTGTTGTTTATCTGATAAAAAGACTTGCCGTAACTGCGACAAGTCTTTTTTTGGTATCAAACCGGTTCAAAACAGTATTCAAAACAGTAATAGATTATGCTTAGGATTGCGATTCAAGGAAAAGGCCGTCTGTTTGACGATACGATGGCTTTGTTGAACGAGGCTAATGTCCGGATTGACAGCGGGAAACGGGTATTGTTGGTTCCTGCCAAGAATTTTCCGGTCGAAATCCTCTTTTTGCGTGATGACGACATTCCCCAATCGGTCGCCTGCGGTGTGGCCGATGTCGGTATCGTGGGAGAAAATGAATTTGTGGAACGGGGCGAGAAGGCGGTCATTGAGCAAAGACTCGGTTTCAGCCGTTGCCGTCTTTCCCTGGCCATTCCCAAAGACGAGGATTATCAGAACGCTCAATGGTTTGAAGGCAAGACCATTGCGACATCTTATCCGAATATCCTGCGCCGTTTTCTTGAAAAAAATAAAATTCAGGCTCAGATTCACGTGATTACCGGTTCGGTGGAAATCGCTCCCGGCATCGGTTTGGCCGACGGCATCTTCGACATTGTCAGTTCGGGCAGCACTTTGGTGACCAATCATCTCAAAGAAGTGGAAGTGGTGATGCGGTCGGAGGCGCTGCTGATTTCCAATCCTCAACTCAGTGAGGAGAAAAGAGCCATTCTCAACGAATTGATTTTCCGGTTCAACGCCATCCGCGAAGCCGAAGGCAAAAAATACATCATGCTCAACATCCAGAACGACAAGATTGCCCAGGTCTGTGAGTTGTTGCCCGGTATGGAATCGCCCACGGTGACTCCGTTGGCGGAAAGCGGCTGGTCGTCCGTTCATTCGGTGGTGGAAGAAAAACGTTTTTGGGAAATCATCGCCCAACTCAAGGCCATCGGAGCCAAAGGCATCCTGGTGTTGCCGATTGAGAAAATGGTATTGTAATCATTTGTTTTCAGATATATTATGAACGTATTCAGATATCCGGAAAGAGAAATGTGGCCCGAGCTGGTCCGTCGTCCGGCCAACGATGCGCGTAAACTTTTCGACAGCGTGGGAAA
>JAZRWU010000083.1:0-7564 GCA_045599885.1 Bacteroidales bacterium
ATCATAATGGGCAGCACTTCCGATCTGCCCGTTATGGAAAAAGCAGCCAAACTGCTTGATGAATTCCGCATTCCTTTTGAAATGCACGCTCTTTCCGCGCATCGGACTCCCGAGCAAGTGGAGAAATTCGCTCAGGAAGCAGCTGCGAGAGGCATCAAAGTCATCATTGCTGGAGCCGGTATGGCAGCCGCTCTTCCGGGAGTCATCGCCGCCAACACCACCGTCCCCGTCATCGGTGTTCCCATCAATTCCACCTTGGACGGAATGGATGCCCTTTTGGCTATCGTACAAATGCCTCCGGGGATTCCAGTAGCCACCGTAGCCATCAATGGTGCGATGAATGCCGCCATCCTGGCTGTCGAGATGCTGTCTCTCTCCGATGCGGATCTGGCAGGACGCTTCAAGGCCTATAAAGAAGGGCTCAAGAGCAAAATCGTCAAAGCCGACAACGAATTGGCAGCCTTGTCATATCAGTATAAAGTCAATTGACCATTCGGCGGCCGCTCATTATGAATCCTTACTGCGGGGATATTTTCAATTTCAAAAGGAGAACCTCTTCTTTGGTCCATGTCGGAGACCTGACCTTAGGAGCGGAGAGTCCTATCCGTCTCCAGTCCATGACGAATACCTCGACCATGGATTCAGAGGCTTGTGTGAAACAGGCTCAGACGATGGTGGACGCCGGTTGCGAAATAGTACGCCTGACAACGCAGGGCGTGAGAGAAGCCGAGAATCTGAACATAATCCATCAACAGCTTTTCTCTCAAGGCTGCCGGGTTCCTTTAGTGGCCGATGTCCATTTCAACCCGAAAGCCGCAGAGAGAGCTGCCCGTCATGTGGAAAAAGTGAGGATCAATCCGGGTAATTTTGCCGATCCGATGACCATTCCGGATTCCATCGGGCCGCAAGAATACGGAAATTATGTTCAAAGCAAGATCAGAGAGAGGTTCGTGCCTTTTCTGGACATCTGCAAAGAGCATCATACCGCCATCCGCATCGGAGTGAATCACGGTTCACTTTCTTCGAGGATAGCTGACCGCTATGGTGACACACCCGAAGGAATGGTCGCCTCCTGCATGGAATACCTGCGTATCTGTCAGGAAGAGCATTTTTCCGATGTCGTCATATCCATCAAAGCCTCCAACACACTGATTATGGTGCAGACCGTCAGACTGCTGGTGGCGACGATGGATGCCGCCGGCATGAGTTTCCCCATTCATTTGGGCGTGACGGAAGCCGGCGACGGTGAAGACGGCAGAATCAAATCGGCTGTGGGAATCGGGGCTTTGCTGACAGACGGCATCGGTGACACCATCCGGGTTTCCCTCAGCGAAGCTCCTGAAAATGAGATTCCGGTGGCCCGCTATCTGAGAGATTATGTTTCTGCCCGTCAGGAACATCCTGCCATTCAGGCTCAACAGAATCACGATTTTGACTTCTATCATTTTCATAGAAGAGAGACCAGGAAAGTGGATATATTCGGAGGTGGACAAATGCCTGCCGTCATCGGTGAGAACACCAAAGAATGGATTCAAGATGATTGTCAGAAACCTGATTTTGTCTATCGCGGACAGCGCATCTATCGGACGGACCTAAGTGACTCGATCCCTATCTACGATGTCAGAAGCCTGGATGGGTTGGACCATGACGCAAGCCCGGTCAAATTTCTCCGTATCACCTATCCGCAGTTAGACCGTCCGCTTTTGAATTTTCTCAAGGCCAGAGAAAATCTGGTACTGCTGCTGGAAAGCGGACATCTCAATGCCCCAGCCGAAATGCGCGCCTTCTTCCATACGCTGCTCAACGAAGAATGCCATATTCCGGTGGTACTGTGCAGGACATACCAGAATCTGAACGTCTGGCAACTTCCCATAGCTGCCGCCGCCGACCTCGGAGGTCTGCTGCTGGACGGTTTCGGTGACGGCATTATGATACGCAACCTTTCGGAAGAAAGCCAGGTTTCTGCCATTCAGACCTCTTTCGGCATTCTTCAGGCCACCCGCCAACGCATCAGCAAGACGGAATACATTTCGTGTCCGGGATGCGGCAGAACACTATACGACCTGCAACAGACCTTAGCGAAAATCAAGGAGGCCACTAAGCATTTGAAAGGTTTGAAGATAGCCGTGATGGGCTGCATCGTCAATGGCCCGGGCGAAATGGCGGACGCTGATTACGGCTATGTCGGAGCAGGACGCGGCAGAATCAGCCTTTATAAAGGCCGCCAATGCATCGAAAAAAACATTCCCCAAGAAGAGGCTGTCGGTCATTTGATCTCATTCATTGAAAAAGACCGGAATCAATCATAATTGTCATAATTTGTCATCACCATGTACTATCTCCAAACTGAGAATGTGGTAAAGGATTTCAGCGGACACAGAGCGTTGGATCATGTCAGCATAAACGTGCCGGAAGGTAAGATTTTTGGTCTGCTGGGTCCGAACGGAGCTGGCAAAAGCACGCTGATACGCATCATCAACTGCATCACTGCGCCCGACAGCGGACAGGTCATTTTCAACGGCAAAGCTATCCGAAGCAGCGATGTGGCCAAAATCGGTTATTTGCCCGAAGAAAGAGGCTTATATAAGAAAATGAAAGTCGCCGAGCAGGCCATTTATCTTGCCAGGCTGAAAGGAGTCTCCAAAACCGATGCCCAAAGACGCTTGAAAGCCTGGATGACCAAGTTTGACATACTCGACTGGGCCGACAAAAAAGTGGAGGAACTGTCGAAGGGGATGCAGCAGAAAATCCAGTTCATCATTACTGTTCTGCACGAACCGAAACTTCTCATTTTCGATGAGCCTTTCAGTGGATTTGATCCCGTCAATGCGCAACTGATACGCAACGAGATTCTCCACCTGAAGAATATGGGGGCGACTATTCTTTTCTCCACCCACAATATGGCATCGGTGGAAGAAATCTGCGATGAGATTGCGTTGATCAACCAATCCAAACTGGTACTGCAAGGTCAGGTCGATGATATCCGCGAAAGCAACTGCACCGGCGTTTTCCAATTGAAAGCTCATTTGCCCAAAGAACGGACGGAAGCCTTGAAGTTTCTAAAAGAGACTCCGATCTGTCAATTGGAGGACTTGAAGTGCAACGACCGGTATTGGATATGGACCATCCGTAAGAACGAGGGCGTCGCCAACCACGAAATCGTCAAGTTCTTTGATGAATATTTCGACTTGATTTCCTACGAGGAACTTATTCCAAGTATGAATGAGATTTTTATCAAAACCGTCGGTCTGACATCCGACCATACGTCAACCAGTTATGAATAAGATGGGAACTATCATACGAAGGGAGTATCTGTCAAGGGTCAAGAAAAAATCGTTCCTGATTCTGACCATCCTGACTCCCCTTCTTTTCGTCGGTATCATCGCTGCGCCGCTGCTGCTTTCCAATATCAAGGACCATAAAATCCGCACCATTGCCGTCAATGACCGTACCGGATTGTATTTCGACCGTCTGGAGTCATCCGATTCTTATCGTTTTGAGGCTTTGCGGGCCGATTTCTCTGTTTTGGAAAAAGAAAAAAGAGATGACTACGATGCGTTTTTGAGCATTGAGAACTGCCTCAGCGACAGTCTCAAGGAAGGCATCGTCCGTTTCTACAGCGGCAGGCAGATTCCCTTGGACATGAAATCGTTTGTGATGGAACAGCTCAACGGATTGGCCTCAAAAGACAAAATAGAGTCTTACGGCATCCCGGAACTGGAAATGATTGTGGATAAGATTCATCCCCAAATTAAAGCCGAAAGCATTCTATGGTCTGAAAAAGGTTCCGACAAAAAGACCTCCTCCGAAGTCTCCATGGTAATCGGCATGACCGCCACCCTGCTCATATACATTTTTATTTTTGCATACGGCAGTATGGTCATGAACGGAGTCATCGAGGAAAAATCGAACCGCATCGTGGAGATTATCGTATCCTCGGTCAAACCCTTCCAATTGATGATGGGCAAGATTATCGGAATAGCTCTGGTCGGTCTGACTCAATTTGTCCTTTGGATACTGTTGATTGGAGTATTCGGCTTCGTCTTCATGCAAGCCGCCGACATTCCCCTGGAGCTTCTCTCGTCAAGCGGCATTCACCCGGAGCAGATGGCTTCCTTCTCTCTTGATGCGGACATCATGGATTCCATACAGATTATCAAATCGTTCAATTGGATTCAGATAATCATCTGGTTTGTTCTGTATTTCCTGGGTGGCTATCTGTTGTATGCCTCCCTTTTTGCCGCCATCGGAGCCGCTGTGGACAACAACGAGGACACACAACAATTCGTCCTTCCCATCACATTTCTGGTGTTGTTCGCCCTTTATGCCGGCATCTACGGCGCCATGAATCCGGAAGGGCCGCTGTTGTTCTGGTGCTCCTTCGTTCCGTTCACCTCGCCTATCGTGATGATGGTGCGACTGCCGTTCGGCGTACCGGTTTGGCAATTGATTGTCTCTTTCGGTATCCTTGTACTGACCTTCCTGCTCTGCGTCAAGGTGGCAGCCAAAATCTACCGGACCGGTATCCTGATGTATGGGAAGAAAGTCAATTACAAAGATCTCTGGAAATGGTTACGGTATTGAGAAGCTAATAGATACCATACTTCTTAATCATAGACAGGACAGGCACATCGGCTTTGATGCGTTCTCTTCCTTTGAGATCGACCAATTCAATCAGAGTAAGATCGACAAATTTATCCGTAAACTTGGAAATCAAGGTATTGGACGCATTGATGGTGCCCCCGGTGGCCAACAGGTCGTCCACTATCAAAACACTGTCTTCTGACGAGATGGTTCCCTCCTGGATTTGCACTGCTTCTTTTCCATATTCAAGCTCATAATATACCGTATCGACTTTGCCGGGAAGTTTACCGATTTTACGGACCGGAACAAAATCAAGACCCATAAGGACCGACATGGGAATACCCAACATCAGCCCCCTCGACTCAAGACCTGCCACTTTGGTGAAATGATAATCTTTCACCATATCAATCATGTCATACAACATTTGCTTGAATGCCACATGATTGGCACATACCGGCATCCAATCGACAAACTGGATTCCAGGTTTCGGGAAACCCGGGACAATACGGATTAGCTTTTCGTACAATTTCTCTTGTACTGTTTCTGACGAACTGCTCATAATATCAGGAAAACCTTTTACAAAGATATGACGGCCCGGACATAAAACAAATCATCCGATGTTGTTTTTTGTCTTGTTTGAATAACAATCAACCTTTACTACATTTGCAGTGATGAACATTATATAGCCTTATGAAAGAAATTCACTCCATCGGCATATTGACATCCGGAGGTGACGCACCCGGGATGAATGCCGCTATCCGTGCGGTGACACGTTCCGCCATTTTTGCGGGCTGGAAAGTATTCGGCATCTACAGAGGTTGGGAAGGCCTTATCAACGGAGATATCAAAGAATTGACGACTGAAAGTGTCAGCAACATCATACAAAGAGGCGGCACCTTTCTCAAAACGGCCAGAAGCGATAGTTTCCGTTTGCCGGAAGGTCGGAAAAAAGCTTACGACAATCTGGTCCGATTCGGGATTGATGCGCTCATTGTGATTGGCGGCAACGGCTCTCTTTCGGGAGCTCAGGAACTTGCCTACGAATACGACATCCCCGCCATTGGATTGCCAGGCACCATCGACAACGATTTATACGGGACCGACTCCACTATCGGATACGACACCGCACTCAACACCATTATGGATTGTGTGGACAAAATACGTGATACCGCCACCTCCCACGACCGGATTTTCTTTGTGGAGGTGATGGGACGCGACGCGGGTTTTCTGGCCCAGAACAGCGCTATCGCCGCCGGAGCGGAGGCTGCCATCATCCCCGAAGACAAAACCGATATTGACCAATTGGCCACCTATATCGGCAGAGGCATCCGTAAAAGCAAAAACAGCAGCATTGTCATAGTTTCTGAAAAAGACGGAGGCGCGATGCATTATGCCGAAAGGGTCCGGAAAGAGTATCCGCAATACGATGTCCGGGTTTCCATATTGGGTCATCTCCAACGAGGGGGCGTTCCGACCGCTTTTGACCGCATTCTGGCCAGTAGGATGGGGGTGGCTGCCGTAAGAGCCTTGGAAGAAGGTCAGCGAAATGTGATGATCGGTATCAAAGATGACAAGATTGTCTATATTCCCATCTCGCGGGCCGTCAAGATTGACAAGCCTATCGACCGCGAATTGGTGGAAGTGATGGAAATACTCTCCATATAATAATAATCAGAACGGATAACCGATGGCAATGTGCAAGGCGAAATCGTTCCAATCGTCGATGTGACGGATGCGCCATCTGTCGTCTTGAGTCAGTCCACTGGGATCATAGACTTTCATACCGACGTCTATTCGGGCAAGGACAAAATTAAAGTCAAAACGGAATCCAAGACCGGCACTGCAAGCCAGCTGCTGATAGAAGGTATTCCATTGGAACTGTCCTCCCGGCTGATTGTCGTAAGGTCTTAATGTCCAAATGTTTCCGGCATCCACAAAATAGGCTCCCTCCAATACTCCAATCCAGCGGTGACGGAATTCAAGGTTGAGATCGAGTTTCATATCACCCGATTGGTTCATAAAGTCTATCGTTTTCAGAGGAGAGGCATAAGTGCCCGGACCGAGCGTGCGGACAGACCAGCCACGGACCGAGTTGGCGCCTCCCGAATAAAAACGCTTCTCGAAAGGCAGTATTGGGGAATTACCATACGGACACGCAATGCCGAGGCCGAACCGGTATGCCATTCTCAGATTTTCTCCCAGGGGATGATTCTGGACAAACTCGAATTCACCGCGGACATATTGGGAAAACGGAATATTGGCTATGGTATATTGCCCGTCACTATTGGGTTGTCCCATCTGATGCATCACCAGACTCAAAACATTGCCGGCGGACTCGAAATTCGCACGGAAAGTATGGAATGAACGTCCGGCGGTGCTGATTCCCTGAGGAATACTGGAATACAGGATGCCATAATTGAACCGGGCAATCAGCTGATCTTCATAACTGTGTTTCAAATACGAATTATCCGTGAGATAGGTGGCCTTGAACACTGAATCCACACGAGGCATATACACGTATGCGATATCCAATGGATTCAAGGTATGCTTGGTCCTGCGGCTCTTCAATGTATATTCCATCGAAGCAGCCGCTGTCGTACGCAAAAACTCCGGACGGGAAAGGTTATCGTAACTCAATTTGAAATTGGTCTTCGCATCCATACGTTTCAAAAAGCTGTGCGAGACAAAGGGGAATCTGAATTCAGGAAGCGTGAAATTGAGTTCACCGCCATATTCAAAATAGTCATTGGCAAACGACGATGACAAAGCCTCGTATGCCCCTCTGAAACGGGCGTTCATGACTTCACCTCCACGGAACACGTTCTGATGGGAATAACTCAGCGTTCCGGCGATACCCAAATCGCCTGCCGTGTTGGTTCCTTCCACATCGAAAGAGAAGATATTGTCCTCGGAAGGAGTCAACACAATCAGACAGTCCAGATTCCGCTCTGACTGATTCTGCAGAGAATCTCTCTCTTCG
>JAZRWU010000084.1:0-3972 GCA_045599885.1 Bacteroidales bacterium
AGGCCTATCTGGTTCATGCGGCCCTGCATCAGCCCATCAGCTTCAGCCGCTACGTTTATGTTGAGCTGGTCAATGAAGCCGGCGAAGTGACGGTACGGGAGCGGGTACGTCCGGAAAACGGAATGTATTATTGTCAGATTCCCATAAAAGCCGATATTCAGGCTGGACATTATCTCCTCCGCGCCTACACGAATTATATGCGGAATCTGCCGGAGGATTATTTCTTCCGCAAGGAAATTTTCATCGGCAACACCATCAAGAGCGGCAGTGAGATCCAAGAAGCCTGGCTCACACCCAATCAGACAGTCACGGATCCCAGCCGTCCCGCAACCGTCAATGGAACAGAATCCTATGATGTCCAATTCTTTCCCGAAGGCGGAAATCTGATTGCCGGAACAATGCAGAATGTGGCCTTCAAAGCCATCGCCCGCGACGGACTCGGCTGTCAGGTTCACGGACGCGTCCTCGATGAGAACGGCCATGAGCTGACCACTTTCCAAAGCACCCACCTCGGTATGGGAAGTTTCGCCCTTTCCGGTGTCGCCGGCAAGGCATATACCGCCGTCTGCGAGAACGAACTGGGAGAAGAAAAGGTCATCACCTTACCCACCGCCACCGATTCGACCTGCTCGCTCCATGTCATCCGCCGTAACGGCACGATGCGGATCAGCGTACTCAGCCCCAACGGCGCGCCGCTGACGGAAAAACTGCATCTGCTCGTGCTGCTCCGCGGCGCGCCTCTCTTCAAATCCACGCTGGAGGGAGACAACTCCTTCGTCACCTTGCCCGTGGCGGATCTGCCGGCCGGCGTCGCTCAGATTCTGCTGATCAACGGCCGCAGCGAGGTTCTGGCCGAACGTCTCGTCTTCATCCGCGACCAGCATCCCTCTCAGGTGAATCTCAGTTTCGACAAAAGCACCTACGGCCGTCGGGAGCGCATCAACACGCAAGTCCAGCTGCTTGACAGCGAAGGTCATCCCCTCCAAGGCCATTATTCGGTCAGCGTTACGGACGACAACTATATCCGTCAGGACAGCAGCGGGATGACCATAGAGAGTTACCTTTTGTTGACTTCCGATCTGAAAGGCTATATTGAGCGCCCGGGAGATTACTTCAGGAAAAGCAACACCAAAGCGGAGGGACAGCTCGACCTGCTGATGATGACGCAAGGCTGGCGGCGTTATGACCTTCCCAGCATCGTCAAAGGCAACCGGCAAGAATTCAACGACTATGAATTGGAGGCCGGCTCCACCCTTTGCGGCAGACTGCAGACCTACCCCATCCGCCGAGGCATGCCCAACACCAGCATTTCGGTATTCAACGCCACCAACCATTATGTCAATGCGGTCGTCACCGACAACAGCGGAAGGTTCTGTATTGAGGGATTTGAGTTCGCCGACAGTTCCTCCTTCTTCATTCAGGCCGACAAAAAGCCCGGCACGATGCTGGAATTGAGCATTGAGCCTCAGTCATTCCCTCCCGTCGGCATACGGCCGATGCTGCCCCGTGAGGACATTCAGGACAAACAGATGGACTTGTTCCTCAACAAAAGCCGGGAGCGTTATTATTATGAGAACGGCTCGATGGTCATCAATCTGGATGCCGCTGTGGTCACCGCCAAGAAAGCCAACAATATCCGTGAGGAACGGGGTGCCTATTATACCTACGCCAGCTACACCATCGAATCGCAGGAAATCGAGGATCTGGGAGCCGTCACCCTGCTCGATGTTTTGATTCAGGCGCCCGGCATCACCTTGAATGCCAACGGGGACGGAGTGTTGTTGCGGAACGCTGTGCCCCTGATTGTGGTCGATAATTTTCCCGGACTGATGGAAGATTTGACCACCATACCGGTGACAGAAGTGGAAATGATTGACATTCTGAAGGATCCTTCCCAAACGCTGCTTTATCCCAACGGCGGCAATGGTGTCATCTGCATCTATCTCAAACGTGGCGGACGCAACGAGCCTGTCGAATTGGGCAGTCATCAGAAACTGGTGCACTATCTGGGCTACACTTCGCCCGTGGAATTCTATCAGCCGATGTATTCGGTTGAGAAACAGCGCAACAACCCCAATCCTGATTTACGCAACACGCTTTATTGGAAGCCCGATATTGTACCCGACAGCGAGGGAAAAGCCGACCTGCGGTTTTATACCGCAGACGAGCGGAGCATTTATACGCTGATTCTGGAAGGTGTCAGTGACAAGGGTGATATCGTCCGGGCCGTACGTCAGATACGACGTCAATAACGGGTATCCTTGCCCCACATCATTTTGGTCCGGAGTGTCTGGACGAAGGATTGTCCCGGACGGCGCACGATGCGGGTGACATAATCGGCCTTACGGATGCGCATCACCGCATTGGTCGGCATCACGTAGGAATGTCCGTCCACCACGCCCAGAAAACTGCGGCTGCGGCTTTCCACCGTCAATTCCACCTCATCCCGGCCATTCAGAACCAAAGGGCGGGCCGTCAGGCTGTGCGGAGCGATAGGCACCATAATGTAGCCGTCGCTTTCGGGCATCAGGATAGGCCCTCCCACGCTCAATGAATAGGCTGTGCTTCCGGTAGCCGTCGATACAACCAGCCCATCCGCCTGATAATCACACAGATGCTCTCCATTGAGGCAAGCCCTGATATGCAGCATCGCAGAATTGTCACGTTTGGAGACGGCTATTTCGTTCAAAGCGACGGACGTATCCAGACGGCAGGCATCCGTTTCCACGCAAAGCTGGCTGCGTTCTTCCACCTGCAGACGCCCGTTGACCAAATCATCCATCACCTCATCGATGTCGTTGCCGTCCGATGCCGACAGGAAACCAAGACGCCCGGTATTGATACCGAGAATGGGAATCTGCTTCCTTCCCACCCGATGCGCGGTGTTCAGCAAAGTACCGTCACCGCCGATGCTCAAGACATAATCCGCCTCAAAGACATCTCCTAAAATGAAGTCTGACACTTGCGGCGGCTCTGGCATCACCGTTTTGAGACAATCGTAGAACTCATCACATATAGACACCTCTATTCCTTTGGCGTTCAACAGGCTGAACATTCTTGTAAGTTGCTCCAGGCGATCCACCTGAAAATGTTTACCGAAAACTGCGAGTCTCATATCAAAAAAATTGCTTCTTATTACCTGTTTCAATGGAAAAAGATTAAATTTGCGTTGCCTTTGACAGGAAAACATCTTTGAATTCTTGGCAAAGTTCATAAAAAAATGGAATATGACCAAGCTAAGTGTCAATATCAACAAAATTGCCCTGATCCGGAATGCCCGTGGCGGAAATATCCCAAACCTGCTTCAGGTGGCAGCCGACTGCGAGGCTTTCGGTGCGGAAGGCATCACCGTTCATCCCCGTCCTGATGAACGCCATGTCCGCTACAGCGATGTCCTGGAACTGCGTCCCCGCATCAAGACGGAATTCAACATTGAAGGCTACCCCTCCAACCGCTTCATGGATCTTGTCCTCAAGGTCAAGCCCAATCAGGTCACTTTGGTCCCCGATGCACCCGATGCCATCACCTCCAACGCCGGTTGGGACACGAAAGAAAACGCATCCTTCCTCAAGGGCATCATTGAGGCCTTATGTGAAGCCGGTATCCGCAGTTCGCTGTTTGTCGGAACCGACATTGAGATGATTGAGGGAGCCGCCAGACTCTGCGCCGACCGTGTGGAACTATATACCGGTCCTTTCGCAGCCGCCTACCCATCCCATCCGGAACAGGCCCTCCAGCCCTTTGTGGAAGCCGCTCAGGCCGCCCGGAAATGCGGATTGAGCATCAATGCCGGACACGATTTGAGCCTGGTCAATCTGAAGGATTTCCATCAGGCGATTCCCTTTATCGAGGAGGTCTCCATCGGTCATGCTCTGATATCGGATGCCCTGTATCTGGGTTTGGAGAAAACCATCCAAGCCTATAAAGACTGTCTGAAATAGTCAATATGTACCCTAAGAAGCTGTTTAAATT
>JAZRWU010000085.1:0-3843 GCA_045599885.1 Bacteroidales bacterium
CGGTTCGTGGGGGAGCTGGAGACAGATGACCTCCGAGACGGTCACGGCGAAACCGTTTTCGGACAAGACCCCGTATGCTTTGCGCGCATCGGATACCACGACACGCATAATACCGAAATCACTGCTTTCAGAGATATTGAAAGCGTTCATATTGATTCCGTTGTCGCCCAAGACCTTGGTCACTTCGCTCAGGCGTCCGCTGCGGTTCTCCAAAAAAATGCAAAGTTGTTGTATCATAACAAATGGAATATATCAATAAATATGACGGTTGTCGGTGACGCGGCGCGACTTGCCCACACTGCGCTCGATGGAATTGGGTTCCACCAGACGGATGACAGCCTGTATGCCGAGCACGCTCTGGATCCGGTGGGATATCCGTTTGTTGAGATCCAGCATACGGCCCATGTTGTCCGGCACGAAATCGGGACGGAGCTCCACCTGAATCTCGAAGGTGTCGTTGTTGTTGATGCGATCCACAAAAATATGGTAATGAGGAGCCAGTTCGGGAAACTCGAAAATCACGCTTTCGATTTGCGTGGGGAAAACATTGACACCGCGGATAATCAGCATATCGTCGCTGCGGCCTTTGATTTTCTCCATACGGACGGAAGTACGGCCGCAAGGACAGGGCTCATAAATCAGACGGGTCAGATCCTTGGTACGGTAACGCAGGACAGGCATACCCTCTTTGGTGATGGTCGTGAACACCAGCTCGCCGACTTCGCCGGGAGCGGCAGGCTGCAGGGTGACCGGGTTGATGATTTCCGGAAGGAAATGGTCTTCGTTGATGTGCATTCCATTCTGCTCGCTGCAGTTGTAGGAGACACCGGGGCCCATCACTTCGGTCAGACCGTAGATATCGTAGGCTTTGATGTGCAGCTTGCTCTCTATCTCGCGACGCATTTCCTCGGTCCAGGGTTCGGCGCCGAAGAATCCGGTACGGAGTCTGAGCTTGTCGAGCAGACCCATTTTCCCGATGGTTTCAGCAAGATACAGGGCATACGAGGGCGTGCAGCAGATGACCGTCGCTCCGAAATCTGTCAGCATCTGAATCTGCTTTTCGGTATTGCCGGTAGACATGGGAATCACCGAGGCCCCGATGCGCTCGGCTCCCGCATGGGCTCCCAGACCGCCGGTGAACAGACCGTAGCCGAAAGAGACATGGAAAATGTCGCTGCGTCCGCATCCGCCGGCCGTAAACGTTCTCGCCAGCACTTCCGACCAGACAGTCAGGTCGTGGCGCGTATATCCGGCCACAACAGGCTTGCCCGTAGTACCCGAAGAGGCATGAAGACGGACAATCTCGGACATAGGTGAGGAAAACAGGCCGAATGGATAATTGTCCCTCAGATCGGTTTTAACCGTAAAAGGCAGTTTGACAAGATCGTCCACTGTCAGAATATCTTCAGGCACCACTCCCAATTCCTGCATTTTCCTGCGGTAGAAAGGAGAATTGGCATAAACCCGGTCAACGGTCTCACGCAACCGCTGATCTTGAAGCTGCCGCATTTCATCACGGCTTTTGCACTCAAATGACTCGTTCCAAATCATCGTAGAATAACCTTATCACATAGGATGACTGTCATCCCCAAAGAAAGTACAAAGGAACAAAATATTTCAGATTGTGCAAAATGCGGCAATTGACTATTTTTGCAAGCCAATACAAAAGCGGATGAAATTCAAACTTGTTTCTGATTATCAACCCACCGGCGACCAACCACAAGCCATTGACGCGCTCAGCACGGGCATAGAGCAAGGCGTGGAACACCAAACGCTGCTCGGCGTGACAGGTTCCGGCAAAACGTTCACCATCGCCAATGTGGTGGAACGGGTACAGAAACCGACGCTGGTCCTGAGCCACAACAAAACACTGGCCGCCCAGCTCTACAATGAGTTCAAAGCGTTCTTTCCCGACAACGCCATCGAGTATTTCGTCTCGTATTACGATTATTATCAGCCGGAAGCCTACATTCCCTCGACCAACACCTATATAGAGAAAGACCTTTCCATCAATGATGATATAGAAAAGCTCAGATTGTCAGCCACTTCCGCCCTGCTTTCCGGGCGTCAGGACGTACTGGTCGTCTCTTCGGTCTCCTGTCTTTTCGGCATGGGCAGCCCCGTGGACTTCGGCAGCAACACCATTCATATCCGCTGCGGACAGAAAATCGGCCGCGAAAACCTGTTGCGGCAATTGGTGGACAGTCTGTATTCCCGCAACGAGGCCGGTTTTGAGCATGGCAATTTCCGGGTCAAAGGCGACACGGTCGATGTGTTCCTCGCCTACTCCGACTTCGCCCTGCGCATCACATTCTGGGGCGATGAGATTGACACCATTGAGGAAATCCATCCGCTGACGGCTCAAGTGCAGGCTCATTTCGAAGAATACGATATTTATCCCGCCAATCTATTCGTCACCAACAAAGAACGTCAGCAGCAGGCAATACTCGACATCGAGGAAGACCTCAACCGCCAAGTGGCGTTTTTTGAATCCGTTGACAAGCATTTTGAAGCCAAACGGCTCTATGAGCGCGTCAGTTATGACCTCGAAATGATCCGTGAGCTCGGACACTGCTCGGGCATTGAGAATTATTCCCGTTATTTTGACGGACGGGCGGAAGGCACCCGACCCTACTGTCTGCTCGATTTTTTCCCAAAAGATTTCCTGCTGGTCATCGACGAAAGCCATGTCACGGTGCCGCAGATTCATGCCATGTGGGGAGGCGACCACGCCCGGAAAGTCACGTTGGTGGAATACGGTTTCCGTCTGCCTGCCGCGATGGACAACCGCCCCCTGACGTTTGATGAATTTGAGGAGATGACGCATCAGACCATCTATGTCAGCGCCACACCCGCCGATTATGAACTCCGGAAATCTGAAGGCGTGATCGTGGAACAGCTGATACGTCCGACCGGCCTGCTGGATCCCGAAATCGAGGTGCGTCCCAGTCTGCACCAGGTCGATGACCTGATGGAGGAAATCCGTCAACGGAGCCTGGCCGACGAAAGGGTGCTGGTCACGACATTGACCAAACGGATGGCCGAAGAGCTTTCCGACTATTTCCGGCGCAACGGTCTGCGCTGCGAATACATCCATTCCGACGTGGACACACTGGAGCGCGTGGAAATCATGGAAAATCTGCGTAAAGGCCTGTTCGACGTACTCGTAGGCGTCAATCTGTTACGCGAAGGACTTGATTTGCCCGAAGTCTCCCTGGTAGCCATCCTCGATGCCGACAAGGAGGGTTTTCTGCGCAACCGCCGTTCTCTGACCCAGACAGCAGGACGCGCCGCCCGCAACCTACACGGCAAGGTCATTTTCTATGCCGACACCATCACCGAAAGCATGCGCCTGACGATGGATGAGACCGAACGCCGCCGAAGAATCCAGAGCACCTACAACAAAGAGCATCACATCGTTCCCAAAGCCATCCGCAAAGAGCTGAACAACAGCCTAGCCGGAGGAGTGAAGAGTACGGCGGAACGGGAGTTGGAGAAACCATATCAGGTCCAGACCGAATGGCTCAAGGTGTCTGAACGCCTTGAGAGTTTCCACGATGTGACCGAGCTCAGCCGCGAAATCGAGAAGGTCAAGAAAAAAATGTACGAAGCCTCCAAAAAGATGGACTTCCTGGAGGCTGCTCAATATCGCGACGAGTTATTCCGCCTGGACGAAAAACTCCGTCAGCTTACTCAGAACCTGTTTTGAATTCTTTCAAAAAAAATTTTATTATCCGGTTTTCCGATGCCTTGATGGTCTTTTGGTCCGCTTCGGGCCATCCTTTGGCTCACATAGCCCGCTATGCTCGCTCAACGATGCCCCGAATCAACCTCAAAATTCCT
>JAZRWU010000086.1:0-2817 GCA_045599885.1 Bacteroidales bacterium
CAGTATGGTGGCCTGCTCCAATCGTCCGGACGGGCCGTTCACGGTATGCAATTGGGATACGCTGCGCCCGGGCCGCACCCAGGGTACGCTCGGTTTCGATCCGGCAGTGTTTGTCGATGACGACGGCAGAGTATATGGATACTGGGGTTTCAGACAGTCGTATATGGCGGAGCTCGACCCCTCGACGATGACCACCGTCAAACCGGGAACGGAAGTGCTCAAAGGTATTGAATTCAATTTTTTTGAAGCCTCTTCGATGCGCAAGATAGAGGATAAGTATGTGTTTGTCTTCAGTCGATGGACGGAAGAGGGTGAATTTGGCTTGCCGGCTTCCAACTACACTTTGGCATACGCCTATTCCGATGCTCCTTTGGGCCCCTTCACCTACGGGGGAACGATTATTGACGCTCGCGGACGCGCTGAGGATGCCGAAGGCAACACTATATGCACGGCTACGGTTTCCGGCAACACGCACGGCAGCATCGCCAGAATCGGTGAGGACTGGTGGGTGTTCTATCATCGTCAGACGGGCTTGGATGAATATTCGCGTCAGGCTATGGTGGCTAAAATCGAGGTGGCTGTCGAAAAAGGTCCCGGCGGTAAGGTCAGCATCAGCGAAGGCGAGTACAACTCCGAAGGTTTCAGTACCGACGGCCTTTCCCCATATCAGGACATTCCGGCAGCGCTCGCCTGTTATTATACCGGGCCCCGGCCGGCGCAAAACGGTGATTTCAAATTCCGTTTTCCCGGTTCTTATGTCCAGACCGGCCATGCCGTAACGGAGCCGTCCGTGGTCAACAATACGGCGGGTTCTGTGGTCGGTTTCAAGTATATAGACTTCAATCGGCTGGCATCCAGGAGAAAAACGGCCTTGGTGATGCGTCTCAGGCCTCTTGGCGTGTCAGGGACGGTCAGAATAATGGCAGGAAGTCCGTATGAGGGTCAGGGCGAATGTCTGGGCAGGCTGAAACTGGACGGCCACTCATCGGAAAAGGCATTGGACTACAAGGCTGAGCTGTCCATTCCGCGTCATTGCTCCGGAAAACAGGCTCTGTATTTCCTGTTTGAATCTCCGCAGTCCGACAGTTCTCTTTGTGACTTCATCTCGTTTCATTTTGAACCATGGAGATAGAACCTGTTTTGAAATGATTTCCCGATGATTTGATAGGGATTTTGAAAGAATTCAAAACGTGTTCATAATCTCTCTCATTATTTCGTGAAGTCTGAAATGGTCTTCAAAACTTTCGTATTTTTGCAAAACAAATGCTGAACGATGGCCGAAGTGGATAATACACAGGAAATCATAGAGAAAACGCTGCTGGTAGGCTTGATTACGCCTGAACAGAACGAACAGAAATCGCAGGAATATCTCGACGAGCTCGCCTTTCTGGCCGAGACTGCCGGAGCGACACCTGTCAAGCGCTTTGTCCAGCGTTTGGATTATCCCAATCCGCGCACGATGGTCGGTCCCGGCAAGCTGCAGGAAATCAAGGCTTATATTGACGACAACGATATCACTTTGGTGATTTTCGACGACGATCTCACCGCCAAGCAGCATAAGAATTTGGACGACGTGCTCAAGGTGAAAGTCTTGGACCGTACCAGCTTGATTCTCAATATTTTTGCCGACCGTGCCAAGACTGCCCACGCCAAGACGCAGGTGGAATTGGCTCAATATCAGTATTTTCTACCCCGGCTGACCCGTCTGTGGACGCACTTGGAACGTCAGCGGGGCGGAGGCGGTGTCAATCTGCGCGGTCCCGGTGAGACCCAGATAGAAACCGACCGGCGTATTGTCCAGGACAAAATCGCCCAACTGAAACGCGAACTGGAGCATATCGACAAGCAGAAAACCGTTCAGCGCAGCAACCGAGGCAAGATGGTCAGGGTAGCTCTGGTCGGCTATACCAACGTCGGAAAATCGACCTTGATGAACGTGCTCAGCAAATCGGAGGTGTTTGCCGAAAACAAGCTCTTTGCCACGCTCGACACTACCGTCCGCAAAGTCATCATCGACAATCTGCCTTTCCTGCTCAGCGATACGGTCGGTTTTATCCGCAAACTGCCGCACGATCTGGTCGAGTCGTTCAAATCCACGCTCGATGAAGTCAGAGAGGCCGATCTTCTGTTGCATGTGGTCGATATCTCGCATCCGACTTTTGAGGAACAGATAGAAGTGGTCAACCGGACGTTGTCCGAAATCGGGGCCAGCGACAAACCAATGATTCTGGTTTTCAATAAAACAGATGCTTTCCATTATACTCCCAAAGATCCCGACGATCTGAGTCCTGTCAAACGGGAGAATCTCTCGCTCGACGATTTGAAACATACTTGGATGTCGAAAATGGCGGACGATTGCATTTTCATCTCGGCCACCAAACGCGACAATCTGGAGGCGCTCAAGGCTTTGGTCTATGACCGTGTCCGCGAAATCCATATCACCCGTTTCCCCTACAACGATTTCCTCTTCCAGAAATACGACGATATCAGTCCTGAGGCGATGAGTGAATTGGGTATGGTGAATTTTGACAATGATAAATAATTGATAATTATATAAATAATAAATTATGGCAACGATTCCCGAATTTAAGTACGCTCCGATGTTTCAGCTCGGAAAGGATGAGACTGAATATTATCTGCTCACTAAAGATTATGTTTCCGTCAGCGAGTTTGAAGGACATCCTATTTTGAAAGTGGAGAAAGAGGGTCTGACCGCTATGGCCAACGCCGCTTTCCGCGATGTCAGTTTCCTGCTTCGCCGCAGCCACAACTTGCAAGTAGCCAAAATTTTGAGCGATCCCGAGAAGTCGGATCGTA
>JAZRWU010000087.1:0-1525 GCA_045599885.1 Bacteroidales bacterium
GGGGGAGACAGCCGTTCTTATGTGCGTGAATTCACGGCTGAGGGCGAAGTCGTCTGGGAAATCACGCAGAACGACGTGCCTTTCAAACTCTACAACACTCAAACGGCCATCCGGCTCGACAATGGCAACACCATCATCACCAACTGGGTGGCCGGCAAGCCTCAGGAAGAATGGAAGGGCTCCGTACAGTTTTTCGAGGTGACTCCAGAGAAAGAAGTGATTTGGAAAGTCTCTTCCTGGGATCAGCCCGACCTCGGTCCCTGCACCTATCTCCAGCCGTTAGACCCTGTCACCGCGAAGCGCTTCCGCCACCTTTCACGGAAACAGACTTTTTGAGAAGCTGAAATGAATGAGGAGGTCCGGATATGAAACACCGAATCTTTTTATACTTTGCCCTTCTGGTCATGTTGAGCGCCTGCGGCTCACCCAAAAACGCCCCATCTTCAGACGGTACTTTCTGGCTGGGAGCTGACATCAGCGGCGTTACGGGCAGCGAGGCGCACGGAGACAAGTTGTATTCCTATGAAGGCGACGAGCCCATCGAAGCCACGGCTTTGATGAAAGAACTGGGGATGAATGCCATACGTCTGAGAGTCTGGGTCAATCCGCCGCGGTACGGACGGCAGGATTCCAGTTCGCACGCCGGCCTGTGCGACAAGGAGGATGTGCTGGAACAAGCCCTGCGGGCCAAAGCGCTCGGCATGGAAGTGATGATTGATTTCCATTACAGCGACTGGTGGGCCGACCCCGCCAAACAACCCATTCCCAAAGCCTGGCTCGGACATTCCTATGAGGAGATGAAGGACGATTTGAGAGCTCACACCAAAGAGGTGCTCGGTCTGCTCAAGGAGAACGGTGTGGAGCCCCGTTGGGTTCAGGTGGGCAACGAGACCAGCCACGGACTGCTGTGGAGCGTCAAAACCGGAGAAAACGGTTGGGAAATCAAAGATGAGCACGGGAACACGACCATCACCGAGCACATGGGGCATCTGGATTATGAGCCAGAGCAATACGCCGGTTTCATCGACGCAGGCTATGAGAGCGTCAAAGCGGTTTTTCCCGAAGCTTCCGTCATCGTCCATCTCGACAACGGTTTCGACAGTCTGCGCTACGACCGCAATCTCGGTGTGCTGGAGCAATACCAGGCCCGCTACGATATGATTGGAATGAGCCTCTATCCCTATTGGCATCACAAAGCCAAAGGCGAGGCGGCCGACCGGACCATCGAAGACTGCATGAAGAACATCGACCATGTATTCAGACGGTTCGGCAAAGAGACTCTGATTGTGGAAACCGGCGTTGAAGTGGATGAACGCGACTCTGTCAACATGGCCGAAAGCGTGCGGCAGATGCAGGAAATAGTCCGTCAGGCCCGACAGACACCGCATTGCCACGGTTTGTTCTATTGGAATCCGACCTGCCGTCCCGGTGGTTACCGCCTGGGCGCCTTCGGTTCCGACCGCCGGCCCACCGAAATCATGCGGGCCTTCTGTGAGGGAGCGGAATAAGAACTTTTATTATAAAG
>JAZRWU010000088.1:0-3687 GCA_045599885.1 Bacteroidales bacterium
AGGTTGATTCGGGTCATCGTTGAGCGAGCATAGCGGGCTATGCGAGCGAAAGGATGGGCCGAAGCAGACCAAAAGACCATCAAAGCAGCGGAATAACAGCGTCATAATAATTATTTTGAAAGAATTCAAAACAGGTTCTTAAAATGGTTTAATTTTTTCGATTTATATGAATACGATTCAAGACTTAACCGAGCAGCTTTTCCACGAAGGTGTCGAAAAAGGAAATCAGCAGGCGCAACAAATTGTGGCAGAGGCTGAAAGCAAGAAAGAAGCCTTGCTTGAGGAAGCCCGCAGACAAGCCGCGCAGATTATCGCCGAGGCCGAACGCAAGGCCTCTGAAATCGATAAGAACACCAAGGCCGAATTGAAGCTTTTTGCCGGGCAGGCCTCGGAAGCCCTCAAGTCGGAAGTGGTCAATCTTCTGACGGACAAAGTGCTGGCCAAAACGGTGGAGCCCCCTGTCGCCGATCCCGATTTCATGAAGAAAGTGCTTCTGAGTTTCGTCGGCAACTGGGCCTCCCAAGGCGAACTGATTGTCGGAACTTCGGATGAGAAAGCCTTGACCGCTTATTTCAAGGCCAATGCGGTGGATGTTCTCAATCAGGGCCTCAAAATCGAGCAGGTCAACGGTCTGGCCACCGATTTCACATTGAAGGCCGCTGACGGTTCCTATAAGATTCAGTTGGGCAAGTCTGACTTTGTGGAATATTTCAAGGAGTTCCTGCGCCCGAAACTTGTGGAAATGCTTTTCTGAGCCGGTATGAGTCAATACTATTATCTGGTTTCCGGACTGCCTGATATTTCGCCCGACGACCTCAAAACCAGCCTCTCCTATACTCAGTATCTCGAAGAATGGCTTCAGATGCTGGGCAAGGCCGACTCGCGGCTGCTTTCGTATTTCAGGATGACTTACGAGAACCGCAATCTGCTGACCTGGCTGCGTGACCGCGAGGCTCCGTTGCATCCGCTCGGCCAATTGAGCGCCGAAGATTTTATGGAGCAGTGGCAGCGCATCGATTTCGACGATCAGCCGCCGCTCAAGGGAATTCCGCCGTATTTCCTGCCTTTCCTGCGCGAGTATGCCGAGGGGCAGCTGACAGAAATGATGGCTCCCAACCGTCTGTCCGCGCTGTTTTATGAATATACGCAGCAGTGTTCCAACCGCTTTGTCCGGGAATGGTTCGCCTATGAGTGGAAACTCAAGAATCTGATGGTGGCACTCAACTGCCGCCGTCTCCGTCTGGAAATCGCTCCCCAGTTGGTCGGTGAGAACGAGTTCTGTCAGCAGTTGGCCTCTTCCACGGCCCGCGATTTCGGCTTGCAGTCGGTTTTCCCGCAGACCGAGACAGTGCTCCGCCTGATGGACGACAGCGACCTGCTGCAGCGTGAACGCAAATTGGACGCCATGTCGTGGGAATATCTCGACGGGCTTTGCACCTCGTATTATTTTTCGGTCGAGGTACTGCTGGCGTATCTGATCAAGCTCCAGATGATTGAACGCTGGATGCAGCTCGATGCCAGGACGGGGGAGGAAATGTTCCGCCGGCTCATCGCCTCGATGAAGGAGGAAGTCCGCATCCCACAGTGATCCGGTTCTGTAACTGTTTAGAATAGAAATATTTAATCAATATGATAATGTCAACACAAGGAAAAGTTAAAGGTATTATCTCCAACCTGGTGATTGTGACGGTCGATGGTCCTGTCTCGCAGAATGAGATTTGTTACATTCTGACGGGTGGTACCAAACTGATGGCCGAAGTCATCAAAGTGATTGGTGCCGATGCGTATGTGCAGGTGTTTGAGAGCACACGTGGCCTGAAAGTGGGCAGCGAAGTGGAGTTCTCCGGTCACATGCTCGAAGTCGTACTGGCTCCCGGTCTGCTGTCGCGCAATCTTGACGGGCTGGAAAACGACCTCGACAAAATGGAAGGGGTCTTCCTTCGCCGCGGTCAATATACTTCACCGCTCGATGAGGACAGACTTTGGGATTTCAAGGCCATAGCCAAGGTGGGTGACCAAGTGGCTGCCGCCGACTGGCTCGGAGAGGTCGATGAGAACTTCCAACCGCATAAGATTATGGTTCCGTTCTCGTTCAAAGGCTCGTATACCGTCAAAAGTATCGTCCCGGACGGCCAATACCGCGCCAACGACACGATAGCGGTTCTGAACGATGCTCAAGGTCAGGAAGTCAACGTGACGATGGTGCAGCGCTGGCCGGTCAAGAAGGCTGTTACGGCCTATAAAGAAAAGCCGCGTCCTTTCCGTCTTCTCGAAACCGGTGTCCGCATCATCGACATCGCCAACCCGATTGTCGAAGGCGGTACGGGCTTCATCCCCGGACCTTTCGGAACCGGCAAGACGGTGTTGCAGCATGCCATCTCCAAGCAGGCCGAGGCCGATATCGTGATTATGGCTGCCTGTGGTGAGCGTGCCAACGAGGTCGTGGAGATTTTCACCGAGTATCCCGAACTGGTCGATCCCCATACGGGACGCAAGCTGATGGAGCGTACCATCATCGTGGCCAATACCTCCAATATGCCTGTCGCCGCCCGTGAGGCTTCCGTCTATACGGCGATGACCATTGCCGAATATTACCGTTCGATGGGCCTCAAGGTGCTGCTGATGGCCGACTCGACCTCGCGTTGGGCACAGGCTTTGCGTGAGATGTCCAACCGTTTGGAGGAATTGCCCGGCCAGGACGCCTTCCCGATGGACCTTTCCGCCATTATTTCCGCTTTCTACGGCCGCGCCGGTTATGTTTATCTCAACAACGGCAAGACGGGGTCCATTACTTTCATCGGAACGGTATCGCCCGCCGGCGGTAACCTCAAGGAACCCGTCACCGAAGGCACCAAGAAGGCCGCCCGTTGCTTCTACGCTTTGGAACAGGCCCGCGCCGACCGTAAGCGCTATCCGGCCGTCAACCCGATCGATTCGTATTCGAAATATATTGAATATCCTGAGTTTGAGGAATATATCTCCAATCTGATTTCTTCGTCATGGATTCCGATGGTCAATGAGATGAAGACGCTGATGCAGCGCGGTAAGGAAGTGCAGGAGCAGATTAACATTTTGGGTGATGATGGTGTGCCTTTGGAATATCACCTCACGTTCTGGAAATCCGAGGTCGTCGATTTCGTGATTCTCCAGCAGGATGCCTTCGACAAGATTGACGCCGTCTGTCCCATTGAGCGTCAGCGTTATATGCTCGAAATGGTGATGGATATCGTCCGCACCGATTTCAAGTTCGACAGTTTCACCGAAGTGATGGATTATTTCAAACGTATGATCAACGCGCTCCGTCAGATGAACTACAGCGAGTTCCAGAGCGAGGATTTCAAAAAGTTTGAGACGGAAGTCAAGTCTATCATCAATGAACGTGCAATCCGTTAAAATTCAAAGTCATGGCAACAAAAGCATTTCAAAAGATATACACCAGAATCACTCAGATCACCAAGGCAACCTGTACGCTGAAGGCCACCAACGTGGGTTACGATGAACTGGCGACGATCGATGGCAAATTGGCTCAGGTGGTCAAGATTATGGGTGAGGATGTGACGATGCAGGTGTTCGGCGGAACCGAAGGCTTGCGCACCAATGCCGAAGTGGTCTTTTTGGGCAAGGCTCCCTCGCTCAAAGTGGGAGACCAGCTCGCCGGACGTTTCTTCAACGCTTTCGGAGAGCCTA
>JAZRWU010000089.1:0-2086 GCA_045599885.1 Bacteroidales bacterium
CCGCAGAGAGTGGGCATACGCGGGTCATCCCAACCCTTCACCAGACCTTCCTTGCCCAGAATCAGCAGGTTGCGTTTGCTCCTCAGCGTATAGCTCAGATTGAGTTTGTTGAACTCACGCTGACGCGGGCGATGGTCGTTGAGATCCTTGCCTTCTTTGAGCCAGTCGATGAAAAGGTCGTACAAGGGACGGTGGACCACAAATTCCAGCGTGCAGAGTGAATGAGTGACGCCTTCGAAATAATCGCTTTGACCGTGGGCGAAATCATACATCGGATAGGCTTTCCAGGTGGTTCCGGTACGATGATGCGGATGCTTGACCACACGGTAGATGATGGGGTCGCGGAAATGCATGTTGGGATTGGCCATGTCGATTTTGGCACGCAGCACCATCCTGCCCTCCTCGATTTCTCCGGAATTCATTTTGTAAAACAGATATAGACTCTCCTCAACAGGACGGTTGCGGAAAGGGCTCTCTGTTCCCGGGACGGTTGGAGTCCCCTTTTGGGCAGCGATATCCTCACTGCTCTGCTCGTCGATATAAGCCTTGCCTTCCCTGATCAGACGCAGCGCGAAATCCCAGAGCTGCTGGAAATAATCGGATGCATAATATTCGTTACCCCATTGATAGCCAAGCCATTGGATATCTTCCTTGATGGCATCGACATACTCGGTGTCTTCTTTCGTCGGATTGGTGTCATCGAAGCGCAGGTTGCAGACGCCGCCGTATTTCCGGGCGATACCGAAATCCATGCAGATGGCTTTGGCGTGACCGATATGGAGATAACCGTTGGGTTCCGGTGGGAAACGTGTCTGAATACGTCCGTCGTTCAAGCCCTCCCTGAGGTTGTCTTCTATAATCTGCTCAATGAAATTGAGGCTTTTCTTCTCTTCTACCTGAGAAATCAACTCTTCACTCATAATGGTTCAAATGGATTTTTATAGAAAATCTATGCGAAATTATGCTATAAAAATATGTTTTATAATACAATTTTAAATTTGTCATTCTCAAAAAAAGGCAGGACATTTGCGCCACTAACCTAACACAATCTTTTTACTGCCTTAGCACTGGTTCCTGTAATAACCGGTGATAAAGTCATAAGAGTCCGCCTTGTGAAAAGCGGGCTCTTTTCATGTCTGCAAAAATAATGTAAGACCTCCACAATGACAATAAGAAGTTTCTGAATTTCTTTCAAAAAACGACAGACTTCAACTATTCCGCACGTTGATACGCGAAATAGGTTGTATGTTTCCCAAACTTGCCGTATTTTTGCTTGAAGAAAGATTTTGAACCTCATTCAATGGATTCTTCCCGAATTGTCCGTGGTCATATTGTGGATATCGTCCGTCAAAGGGTGATGGACGGGGCTGTTGTCATCGAAGACGGCCGTATCCGGAGTATTCTCCATGAAGAGGTGGAGGAAGGATCCCCTTATATTCTCCCCGGCTTCACAGACGCTCATATTCACATCGAAAGCACCTTGCTTACTCCCGAGCATTATGCGGAGATTGCCGTAAGCAGAGGTGTGGTCGCCATTGTTTCCGACCCTCATGAAATTGCGAATGTCTGCGGAATGGAAGGGATTGATTTCATGATATCCAATGGTTCCAAGGTCCATTTTCATTTCAATTTCGCCGCTTCTTCCTGCGTTCCCAGCACCCCATTCGAGACGACGGGCGCCAATCTCGCCCATCAGGAAATAGAAGAGCTGCTCGAACGTCCTGAAATCTGTGGCTTGGCCGAGTTCATGAACATTCCCGGAGTCATATACCAAGACCCGGAATGTCTGGCTAAAATTGAAGCTGCGAAAAAATTCGGGAAACCCATAGACGGTCATGCTCCGGGAATCAAAAAAGACGATCTGGTGTTGTATGCCGCTGCCGGAATCAGTACTGACCATGAATGTGTGTCCCTTCAGGAAGCTCAAGAACATTTGAATGTCGGCATGTCGGTCATTATCCGCGAAGGAAGCGCCTCTCTCGACTACGAGGCCCTCTCTCCCCTGCTCCAAGACCATTCAGACCAGCTGATGTTCTGTTCGGATGACCAATTCCCCGACGGATTGATGAATGGCTATATTGACAGT
>JAZRWU010000090.1:0-3482 GCA_045599885.1 Bacteroidales bacterium
CGGACTGGGGCGCAGTGCATAACGGTCATGAAGCCGTGATGAACGGATTGGATCTCGAGTTTGACACCCATGACAAGTCTATGCCGACATTGGGCAAAACAAAATATGACAACTTTTACCTCGCCGCAGATTATCTCGACAAGATCAACAAGGGTTTTTATTCTACAAAAGAGCTGGACGACAAAGTCAGGAGAATCCTTCGTATGATATTCCGGACCGTGATGAATCCGCGGAGGCCTTACGGGTCGATGCTTACCGACGACCATTATGAGACAGCTCGGAAAATAGCGTCAGAAGGCATCGTCCTACTGAAAAATGATGGGATTCTTCCGATACGCAAGGAAATATGCCGCAAACTGCTGGTCGTGGGAGAAAACGCAATTCGACTCACTGCGGCCGGTGGAGGAAGCTCTTCGCTGAAAACAGCGAAAGAGGTGTCGCTGCTACAAGGTATTTGCACTCTGGCCGAGGGGAATGGCATTGATGTGAAATTTGCAAGAGGGTATGACTCCCGTGATTATGGCGGAGCCAAATGCATGCCCGGATACAAACTGGAGGATAAACGGTCCCCGGCCGAATTGAAAGATGAGGCTTTGCGGATGGCCGCAGAAGCAGATGCGGTGATTTTCGTCGGAGGTCTCAACAAATCAAAAAAACAGGATTGTGAGGGTCATGACAGGCTTTCTTACTCTCTTCCGTATTGTCAGGACGAACTTGTGACGTCTTTGCTTTCAGTCAACCCCCATCTGGTGTTTGCCAATGTCTCTGGCAATGCAGTCGCTATGCCATGGGCCCAACGTGCGAATGCTATCTGCCAGGTTTGGTATCTCGGCTCAATGGCCGGAACAGCTCTTGCCGACGTACTATTCGGTGTGGTCAACCCGTCGGGAAAACTTCCCTTCTCTTTCCCCGTGAGTCTGGATAGATGCCCTGTCAGCGTGAAGGGAGATTATCCCGGCACAAAAAATGGCAAATACTGGGACATCAACTACAAGGAAGGTATTTTTGTCGGATATCGCTGGTACGAAACTTTTGACCCGGAAGGCGTCTTGTTCCCGTTCGGTCACGGCCTGTCATATGCCGGATATGAATACGGAAAGCCTTCGATACGGTCAAAGGACGGAATCGTCAGGATATCCGTATCCGTGAGGAATGTGGGAAAATGCACCGGTCAAGAAACCGTGCAGATATATGTTAAGGACAAGAAGTCATCTATGCCCCGTCCGGAGAAAGAACTGAAAGCTTTCAGAAAAGTGTCTCTTGCACCAGGGGAGAAAAGGACATTGGAGTTCGATCTCGGTGCGGATGCTTTCGCTTTCTATTGCCCCAAATCCGCTTCATGGGTGTCTGAGCCGGGGTCGTTCGATATAATGGTCGGTTCGTCTTCAAAAGATATCAGGGGAACCGTAAAATATGAATTAAGATAGGGTTATGAAAAAGTTAAGCAAAATGCTTTTGGCCTCTTGCGCCATTATGCCTGGAACAATCGCCAATGCGAAAGGCGAACCTAATGTCCTGGTCTTCCTTGTGGATGATCTGGGCTGGAAGGACATTTCCTGCGCCGGAAGCAATTATTATGAAACGCCAAACGTGGACAGAATTGCTTCGGATGGAGTCCGCTTCGTGAATTCTTATGCGGCGTGTTCGGTCTCCAGTCCGTCCAGAGCGAGCATCCAAACCGGCAAATTCACCGCTCGGCACGGAATTACCGATTGGATCGGTGATGCGTCAGGTCCTGCGTGGCGCAATTGGCGAAACAAAAAACGCCATTCGAAATTGCTGCCGGCGACATACAAGCATAATCTCGGCCTTGGTGAGTATACCATAGCCGAATGCCTTCGTGACAACGGATACAATACCTATCATCTCGGGAAGTGGCATTTAGGAAAGGAAGGGTCGTTGCCGGAAGACCACGGATATGAGTTCAATGTCGGCGGAGACGGCAATGGCCTTAGGGGTGACATATACTTCGCTCCCTATAAGAACCCCAAGATACCTGAGGGTCCCGATGGAGAAAACATCTGCATGAGACTCGGTTGGGAGGCTTCAGACATAATTAAGAAGCATGCGAATATGAAGAAGGACAAGAAACCTTTCTTCATCATGTTCAACTTCTTTGCGGTGCACAGCCCCAACCAGTGCTCTAAAGAGAAGTGGCAATATTTCCGCGACAAGGCGGAAAAGATGGGGATTAAGCCTGCTCCGGGCGCTTTTGTCGTGGATAGAACTCTTCCTGTGAGGCAGTATCAGGACAATCCCGTCTATGCCGGACTGATTAGCCATATGGACGATGCGGTGGGAATCGTGTTGGATGCCCTGGCAAAGTATCATCTGGAAGATGACACAATCGTGATTTTCACCTCCGACAACGGCGGCGTCTCCGCTGGAGAGCAGTTTGCCACCAGCAACCTTCCACTTCGCGGCGGAAAAGGTTATCAATGGGAAGGCGGATTGAGAGTTCCTCTCATCATCCGTTATCCCGGGTGCAAGAAAGGAAGCACTTCCGCCCAGCCCGTAATCGGCACCGATCTGTATCCGACTATTTTGGATTTGGCGGGGCTCAAGTCCCATCCCGAGCAGCACTTGGACGGAATCTCCGTCAAGCCGTTCATGGAAAATACGGAATCCGCAATTGTGGACCGCAAAATGTTCTGGCACTATCCGCACTATGGCAGCCATGGCGGTGAGCCCTGTTCCATAATCAAAGACGGCGACTGGAAACTGATCTATTATTATGAAGATTTTAGGACTGAACTCTATAATATGAACCTCGACCAGACGGAAGCGGGTCACCTGAACGCTCTTCATCCGGAAAGAGCCGAAGCAATGAAGAACGAACTGATCTCCTGGCTGAAGAGCGTGGGTGCCGTTCTGCCCGTTGCGGATGAAGAGTACGATCCTATCGGCGAGTCTAAATACAGGGTCGAAAACGCCCAGAGAAGTTTCAAGAACGCCAGCATGAGCAGGCAGAAAATGTTGAGCCCCGACTTCAAGCCCAGAGACAAATACTGCGGTCCGCAGGACATCTGGTGGGGGCAGCGCATCAAAACCGAAAAATGATGAAATTGAGGTGCTTCTTGATATTGATTTCGCTCTTTTTGTTGTCGGGTCTGGACCTGACTGCAAAAGAGACGATTCCCAACGGGACTGTCATTCATCACAGCCCCAAGGCTTCCAAAATTTATATCGGGTCTCCCAGTATATGCATATTGCCCGACGGATCATACCTTGCCTCCCATGATGAATTCGGGGCGGCGTCCAAAGAAAGCAAATACGGAACGACGAAGGTGTACAAATCGGAAGACAAAGGTCTCACTTGGTCCCTTGTCAGCAAAATCGAGGGGCAATACATGTCGAACCTCTTTTTCCATAACGGGATGTTGTATGTGATCGGTACGGCCAGAACGCACAGCAACTTCGTGATTAGAAAATCGGAAGATTACGGAAAGACATGGACGCTTCCATATGACAAAAACCACGGG
>JAZRWU010000091.1:0-2966 GCA_045599885.1 Bacteroidales bacterium
GCCTTAGGTTGGCACGATCGTGCGAGAACTCATTTCAAAGCCTATGCCGCTTCGCAGATGACAATCCCCACGTCGTTGCCTTTGATTATGGATACGGCGCTCAATCTGGCCCGGGCGGCTCATATCGAAGGCAGCCCTATGTACAGCGACGGCTATATCGCCCGTACACCCAATAATCCCGGCATCATGACGCATTACGATATGAATATGCTGTATGTCGATGAATTGCTGCGTCATCTTCAATGGACAGGCGATCTTGAGTTCGCCAAAGAAGTCTGGCCATTGCTTGTCCGTCATCTGGCATGGGAAAAGAGAAATTTTGATGCCGATGGCGACGGGCTCTACGATGCCTATTGTTGTATTTGGGCCAGCGATGCGCTTCAATACAGCGGCGGCGGTGTGACTCATTCCTCCGCCTGTCATTATTATGCCAATCTCAAAGTGGCGGAACTGGCCGATCTGATAGGAAAAGATTCCCGTCCGTATCTTCAGGAAGCGGCTCATATCCGGCGTGCCATTCAGGATTCCCTATGGTTGGACGATGAAGGACATTGGGCTGAATATCAAGATATTCTAGGAAACCGTCTGCGTCATCCCTCGGCAGGGACATGGAGCATTTTCCATCCAATCGATTCCCATCTCGGCAATCCTTTGGAACAATATCAGGCTTTGCGTTATGTGGATACGCGGATTCCTCATATTGAGGTGCTTATTGATTCTGCCGACCTGAAACGTCTCTCGGATTCCGGTCTGGCGATGGACGGGCGTCTCGCCATGATTTCATCGACGGATTGGATGCCCTATATCTGGTCTGTCAACAACGTGGCTTTCGGTGACGTGATGCATACGGCTTTGTCCTATTTTCAAGGACATCGGCCAGAGGAGGGCTTCCGCCTGATGAAATCGGTACTGTTGGACGGTATGTATCTGGGAGCCAGTCCGGGTAATGTCGGCCAAATCAGTTTCTACGATGCGGCCCGAACGGAAATGTACCGCGATTTCGCCGATCCGGTGGGTGTCTATTCCCGTTGTTTCGTGGAAGGTCTGTTCGGTATTGAACCCGATCTCTTGCATGGCATTCTCCATTTGCGTCCGTCCTGGCCCGCAGATTGGAATCATGCTTCGATAGATTTGCCGGAACTGAGTCTGAGATTCGAAAAGGACGGTCAGGGTCATTCAAGATATCATTTGGAAAACCGCTTCGCCAAACCATTGGAACTGTTGCTGGAGCTTCCGAAACAGAACCGCGGCCCGATAGAAGTGACGGTCAATGGAAAAACAGCGCGTGGAAGATGGCTTGACAACGGGGTGGGATGTCCTAGAGTGATGCTGTTCTGTGGAGAAGCGGATGAATACGACATAGTCGTCCGTGAGTCAACGGAGCCATTGCCGGCTTTGTCAATGCCTTCTGAATTCACAGTGAACGATTTCTGTCTGGTAAAAGCACTGCCCTCCGTGAAAATCAGCCAGGTGGCGGATCCTCAGGGCATTTTCGCTTCGGTTCAGTATTCTGCCTCTCAGATGGAATGCCGTCTGGCTCAAAAAACAGGGGCGCATACTTTCTTTGTCGAACTGAGCGACGGCCTGTCTTCATGGTGGCAAGCCGTGGATGTCCGAATCCGTCCCATCGCTTCAGCGGCGGAAAGCAAACCCGTCCGCTCTTCCGGGAAACTGCGTTGTGTCGATTTGAATCCCTATTTCAACGAAGACATCAACCATACTTTCGAATATGGCAAATATATGAGTCCCAGGCCACTATCCACAGCACTTCAGCAGCCGACACAAGGCTTTGGAGACTGGTGCGGCCCTACGGCCATTCCCCATATCGATGACAGCGGACTGCGTCAGGCGGCATCTCCAGACAATCTTTTGGAGATTCATCCTACCGAAGGGAATCTTCCTTCCTTCCTGCCATTTGCCACGCCGGGTATTCCTGCCACGCCTAATGTGGTGTATGTGTCCCGATATGATAATTATCCCAATTCAGTGGAATTGCCACTCCGTGGAAAGGCCTCACACGCCTATCTTCTGATGGCGGGTACGACCAATCATCAGCAATGCCGTATGGTCAATGGCATCGTCCGTTTCATTTACACCGACGGAACGGCCGATACACTGGCCCTGGTCAATCCGGAGACCTGGGTGCCTGTCGAGCAGGATTATTATCAGGACGGTCATGCTTTTCATGTGGATGCGCCTCATCCATACCGGCTCAGATTGTCGGACGCCGCTTTGAGCAATCATCCCGACCGTGACTGGCATCTCGGAGGAATCGGTCAGCGGATGATTGACGGTGGTGCCGCTGTGATTCTCGATTTGCCCTTGAATCCGCATAAGAAATTGAAATCGTTGCAAATGGAGGCAGTCACCATCGAAAGTGTCATAGGTCTGATGTCGCTGACGCTTGAGAAGTGAGAAATAACATATATTTTTGTAAGTTCCAGTCAGTAAAAAACAGGTTAGTATGTCAACAATGAAAAAAATCCGTGCCGCCATCGTAGGATATGGCAATATAGGAAAATATGTATTGGAAGCCCTTCAAGTGGCTCCTGATTTTGAAATCGCCGGTGTGGTCCGTCGTGATGCCGGCTGTGCCCAACCACAGGAATTGGCCGATTATCCGGTGGTGTCGTCAATATTGGAACTGAAAGATGTGCAAGTGGCCATTTTATGCACTCCGACCCGCAAATCGGAATCGTTCGCCACTGAGATTCTGAAAGCCGGAATCTGCACCGTGGACAGTTTTGATATTCATACTCAGGTGTGGGATGTCCGCAGCCGTCTCGATGTCATCGCCAAGGAAAACAAGGCGGTTTCGATTATTTCAGCTGGTTGGGATCCGGGCAGTGATTCTGTGGTGCGTGCCCTGATGCAGGCGGCCGCTCCCCAAGGTATCACCTACGTGAATTTCGGCCCTGGAATGAGTATGGGGCATACGGTAGCTGTCAAAGCGGTTCGTGGTGTCA
>JAZRWU010000092.1:0-3930 GCA_045599885.1 Bacteroidales bacterium
TGGCTGTCGGATAGTGCCCCTGACCATGTTGCTTCTCGTGGCCTATGAGGTGGCGCGTTGGGGTTGGAAACGTCATAAGGGCTTGGTCTGCGCTGTTTTGGCGGCTATTCTGCTGCTGTTTGGCCTGATTTACGCTTTTCATCCCCGTTTTCAGGCTCTGCATCCTTCGGCTTTGCGGGCCGACACCGAGCTTCAGCTCAAAGAAGGTCGGGTCGGGATTTGGTCGGCCTCGGTCGCGCTGATCCGTGACCATTGGCTTTGGGGCGTGGGTACGGGCGATTTCAAAGATGAACTGATGAGGCAGTATGAGGCATTGCATTTGGACGACCATGTGCTGCTCAACCGTTCCCATACTCACAACAATTTCCTGAACGTCTGGCTGGAGGCCGGTCTGCCGGCTTTGCTGCTGCTGCTGGCGATGCTAGTGTGGCCTCTGGTGACATGTCGCGAAGTCCGGCGACGCCGCTGGGCTGCCGCTCTGATGGCCTGCTTCGTGATGCTGATGCTGGTCGATTCGGTGTTTATGCAGCGGGGCGGTCTCTTCGCATTCTGTCTGTTCATGCTGGCTTTGTCGCTGCCGGAGGAGAGGGTTGCGGCGGGAGACGGTGCTGAAATTGAGACCGCGGATCTTGCGGGGAAGGCTGCGGTTGCGGCGGGGAAGAGGGCTGCCTGTTTGGAGACTTCCTGGTGGCGGGCGACGGTGCTGCTTGCTCTTCCGGCTTTGCTGCTGTTGCTGATATTGCCGTCTATGGCCAGACCCTACGATCCGGCCCGCCCATCTTCCTATGCCACCACTTCCTTCCAATCGCTCTCCGACCTTCCGGGAGATGTCCCTGCGGAACTGAATGCCTGTGAGGCTTTGCGGATTTCTGCCGGAGTGGAGGGCCAATACGCGCCTTCGCGGGATATGGTGGATTGGTCTTCACCTTTTTATCTTCCTTCGTCCTCATGTCGGCGTTTCAGTGCCTGGTGTTATGTGAGTGAGGATTTAAATGCGGAGGATGTGATGTTGCGCACAGCTTCTCCGGTGGACCGTTATCTGTTGATGGATTTGTACGATATGGATTGTAGGGGATGTTGGCAGCTTTTGTCTCTCGAATTTGAGGAAATGGATCCTACGATTCCTTTTGCTTTGTACTTCCGGCGCTCCGGTTGGAAGGATTTTGATGCTTTGAAGGGCTATGTGCTGTTTGCCCTGCCAAGATTTGAATGATATGGAAACATCAATAGCCATTTTGCTTTGTGTCTATAACAGCGGGCGTTATCTGGCTCCGCTCTTGGATTCGCTATATGCCCAGAGTTGTCAGGATTTCAGTCTGTATGTCCATGATGACGGTTCTACGGACGGCACTATGTCGATTCTGGAGGATTATGCCGCCCGTTTTGGCCGTATGACCGTTTTGGCCGATCCGCATCCGGGACGTCGGGCCAAAGGGAGTTTCCTTTTCCTGCTGGAGAATGTACAGGCCGATTATTATATGTTCTGCGACCACGACGATGTATGGCTTCCTGACAAAATCGCCCAAACCAGAGAGGCTATGCTTCAGGCGGAAAAAGAGCATCCGGGTAAAGCCGTATTGGTTCATACGGATTTGTGTGTGGTGGATGAGAATCTGCATTGCATTCATCCTTCTTTCGCCCGTTACAACCGCATTGACCACCGTCTTTTGGACGATTTCCGCTATCTGGCTGTCTGCAATGGCTATACGGGTTGTACGATGATGCTCAATGCGGAAGCCAGACGTCTCTCGCTTCCTATGAGTGAGTCCGCCACGATGCACGACCGTTGGATTGGACTCAAAGTGCTGGATGCCGGAGGTACAAGTGTATATCTCCCTCAAGCGACTATTCTCTACCGTCAGCACGGCGACAACGAAATCGGAGCGCAGAAAGTGGGTTGGAAGCATTATTTCGCCCGTCTTTGCCATTTGCGCGATACATGGAGGGACAACCGCCGCAACCTGGCTATGGTCCGCACTGTCCGTCCGATGCGTTGGAGTACGTATCTGTATTATAAACTCAGATACTACGCTGAACGATACCGGAAATCAGACGGATGACACATCCCGTTTTTTTGTACGATTTAATAACTCTTGGACATAATTTACTTTTATGCCCGAATCCCTTTTTTTATTTTTGCTCCGGACAGTTTTGAAATATTTCTTCAAATACTGTATTTGTTTATAAATTAAGTGTCTATGAAAAAATGTATTCTTTTTGCCGCCTGTCTTCTCGCCGGCGTTCCTATGATGAAGGCACAATATCCCAGTGTGCCGCCAGATGTGGTTGCCGCTGTCGATAAGATGATGGCTGGCGCTGAGGCTCATTCCGATTCAGCATGGGCTATCGCTCAGGTGGCTATGGCTGCCGAAGCCGACATCCGTCCTTATGTACCCTGCCCCCGCAGACAGTCCGATTTGCTCAAGATGGATATTCCCGCTTTCCCAGGGGCAGAAGGCGGCGCAATGTTCACTCCTGGTGGACGTGGAGGTAAAGTGCTCACTGTCACCAATCTTAATGATGATGGCGAAGGTTCGTTGCGTTGGGCCTGCGAGCAGGGTGGTGCCCGTATCGTGGTTTTCAACGTATCCGGTATCATTCACCTCAAGACTCCTTTAATCATCCGTGCTCCTTATATTACGATTGCCGGTCAGACGGCTCCCGGTGACGGTATCTGCATCGCCGGTGAATCGGTTTGGGTCAATACGCACGATGTGGTCATCCGTCATACCCGCTTCCGTCGTGGTGAGACTTACGTGGGCCGTCGTGACGATGCTCTGGGCGGCAATCCGCTCGGCAACATCATGCTCGACCACCTTTCCTGCAGCTGGGGTCTGGACGAGAACATTTCGTTCTCCCGTTTCATGTATCATCCTGCCGACGGCGGACGTGACCAGAAGCTGATGACGGTCAATGTGACGATTCAGAATTCGATTTCCTCGAACGCCCTCGATACCTACAACCATTCGTTCGGCAGTACCATCGGCGGTATCAACAATATGTTCATCCGCAATCTTTGGGCCAACAACACGGGCCGTAACCCCTCGATGTCGAGTGCTGAGTTCAATTACATCAACAATGTGATTTACAACTGGTATCATCGTACCGGCGACGGAAGCGGCTATTCCTACAACGTGGCCAACAACTATTTCAAACCCGGCCCTGTGACTCCGGTGGACGAACCGATTGCTTATCGTGTGTTCCGTGCCAACGGCCGTGGCAACACGCCGCATTGGGCTTACGTGGAAGGCAATGTCGTGGAAGGCAATGCCCGCGTGACGGCCAACAACTGGGACGGCGGTGTTCAGGACGGTCATTCCAAGGAAGATCTCGAATTCATCCGTTCCGACAAAATGAAAGATCATTCTTTCATTACGATAATGTCGGCTGAAGAGGCTTACGAATTCGTTCTCAACAATGCCGGTGCCAATTTCCCCAAACGTGATATTGTGGATGAGCGCGTCATCAACCAGATCCGTACCGGTGAGGTTTTCTATGATCATTCGGTGAATCCTGATTCCTATTATCAGTTCCAGTACCGCCGTCTTCCGAACGATTCCTACAAGAAGGGTATCATCACGGACGTCTCGCAAGTGGGCGGCTATCCTGAATACAAAGGTAAACCTTACAAGGACAGCGATATGGACGGTATGCCCGATGCCTGGGAGAAGAAATACGGTCTGAATCCCAAAGATCCTTCGGATGCTGTGCTCGACTGCAACGGTGACGGCTACACCAACATCGAGAAGTACATCAACGGTATCGATCCGACCAAGAAAGTGGATTGGACCAATCTGGAGAACAATCACGATACGCTGGCAGGACGCAAGAGCCTGATGTGATTGTCACAGCATAGATGAACCGATGGCGCCCTGTCCGAACCTCTTCGGACAGGGCGCTTTCTGATTTCAAAGAAAAGCCGTACTTTTG
>JAZRWU010000093.1:0-4552 GCA_045599885.1 Bacteroidales bacterium
CGCAAGGAACACCTGCCGCTGATGAAGAAGGGCGCTGTCATTGTCGATGTCGCCATCGACCAGGGCGGTTGCTGCGAGACTTCGCACGTGACCACGCACGATGATCCTGTCTTTGTGGAGCAGGGCATTGTCCATTACTGCGTCGGCGATATGCCGGGTGCCGTGCCTTATACCTCAACCGTCGCTCTTGCCAATGCCACCTTCAAATACGGTATGCTGATGGCGGAAAAGGGACTCGAAGAGGCAGTCCGTCTGGATCCGGGTCTGGCCAAAGGCCTGAATATATACCGGGGTAAGATTACCAACTTCAATGTGGCCAAGGCGCTCAATATGGAATTTACAGATCCTTTGGATGCCATCGGAAAGTGATAATCCGGCGGTCTTGCCGACACACCAAGGAGGGATAAGCCAGCATTTGGTTTTTCCCTCTTTTTTTGAGGACCGTCCACATGAAAAATCGCTTCATTTATTTGTCATTCTGATTATTATTACTATTTTTACGGCAGTATTACGAAAGACCCTTTTATGAGAAACGGAAAACGCTTGCTGCTGCGGCTCCTGCTTGTGCTCGGCTTGGGAAATGCTCAGGCGCAGACCATACTTGACTTGAATCAGGCCATTGATATTGCCTTGGAGCAGTCTCCTTCGGCCCGGGTGGCCAAGTTGAATTTCATGGGGAAATATTGGAACTACCGTTCCTACAAGGCTGAACTCTTGCCTTCTTTCCATTTGGGAGGACGGCTTATGAATTACAACCGTTCCTTTGTCGAAGCCCGCGATGCCCAGACGGGCGAGGTGAAATACGTTGACAATCATTCCATTGGCAATTCGGCGACATTGTCCATCGACCAGAACATCCCTTTCCTGGGGGGAACGCTTTCGCTGGAATCCTATCTTTCCCGTCTCGATCAGCTCAATTACTCGATAACCAATTACAATTCCAATCCTATTGTGCTGAGTTATACGCAGCCTTTGCGCTCGTACAACACGCTCCGTTGGCGGATGAAGACCGACCCCATTTCCTACGAAAGAGCCAAACGCGCTTATCTGGAATCGATGCAGACCATCGTCATCAATACCACCTCCTATTTCTTTTCCGTTTTGCAGGCTCAGTCGGATTACGAGAGAGCGCTCCAAAGTTATGAAGACCGCAAACATCTCTACGACATGGCTTTGAAACGTCACGAACTGACGGGAGGCAATTCCCGCAGCGAGATTATGCAATTGGAACTTTCGGTGCTCAACGACGAGATGACCATCAACAATGCCCGGCTGAGTCTGGAATCGGCCATGTTTGATTTCAGCCTCTGTCTCGGTTTGACCCGCCTGCTGGATGTGAGGCTTCTGCCTCCGACGGATGTACCCGATTTGCAGCTCGAAGCACAGGATGTGATTGCCAAGGCCCGGGCCAATTCCACCCATCCGCTCGATGTGCAGTTGAACCGTTTGAACGCCGAACAGAGTCAGGCCCAGGCCAAGTCGATGAAAGGCCTCCAGATGACATTGAATGCCAATCTCGGCTATTCCCAGACGGCCAACAATTTTACGGGAGTGTATTCGGATGTCCGCGATCACGAAGTGGTCGGTGTCAGTTTCTCACTGCCGATTTACGACTGGGGGTTGAGTGAGGGAAAGGTCAAGATGGCCAAAGCCGATTTGGAAGTCACTCTGGCCGAAATCGAACAGGCCGAGGCCGAATTCGACCACGATATTGTGGTCAAAGTGGCCAGTTTCAACAATCAGTCGAAGCAATGTGCCATTTCGCGCCGGGCCCGTGACATCGCCGAAGAACGTTATGAATTGGTGAAGCACCGTTTTGAGGACGGTTCGGTGACGGTGACCGACTTGAACACGGCTCAAAGCGAATACGAATCGGCCGAAAGCAGCTACATCAATCAGATGTACCAGTACTGGTCGGCCTATTATCAGTTGCAGAAGACGGCGCTCTACGATTTCCTGCACCAGCGGGATATCGTGGCCTCTTTTGATGATTTGGTGAAGTGAGAACCTGTTTTGAATTCTTTCAAATTATAGTTTTATGACTCATTATTTCCGCTGCTTTGATGGCCTTTTGCGCTGCTTCGGCCCATCCTTTCGCTCACATAGCCCGCTATGCTCGCTCAACGACAGACCGAATCCGTCTCAAAATCCCTATCAAATCATCGGGAAATCATTTCAAAACAGGTTCTAAGATATTTTCAAGTAACGCCTTATGAATAGACTTCATTGTCTGATATGCCTGTCGTGCCTGCTTGTCCTGGCGTTGTCGTGTCAGAAAGACAAGAATCAGGATAAGAAAGCGGAAGATCCGATGGAGATGACCCGGCAGAAACTCAACAGTAATTATGTGGATACCCTGGTGCTGCATCCGACTGTTTTCAGCCGGCAGATCAATTGCAACGGCAAACTCCGTGCGGTGGCCAAGAGCGAATTGTCCATGATGCAGGCCGGAACGCTCCAGAACATTCGGGTCAGCAACGGCAGCGTGGTGCGCAAAGGTGATTTGCTGGCGCGTACCGACACCACCGAAGCCCGCCGCGCTTACGATAAGGCATTCCGCCAGATGCAACGTGCGGAAGTCGATCTGCTGGACAAACTGATCAGTCTGGGGTATGAGAAAAACGATGATTCGGTGCCTCCCGCCATTATGGAACGGGCCAAAATCTCGTCGGGCTGGCTGTCGGCGGGAGAACAACTCGACGATGCCCGTCACAACCTGCAGAAATGCTCTCTATATGCGCCTTTTTCCGGTCGGGTGGCCAATATGGATGCCAAACTGCATCAAAACCTCAACGGACCTTTCTGCACTTTGATAGACGACTCCCATTTTGACGTAGAATTCAACATCCTCGAATCGGAAGTCTCCGCCGTCGAAGTGGGGCAGCGGGTGGTGGTCTCTCCCTTTGTCAATCAGCAGAAAACCTACATCGGCCGGGTGACGGAAATCAATCCTATGGTCGATGACAAAGGACAGGTGAAACTTCGTGGCCGCATCGCCAATGAGCGGCACGAACTGATAGAGGGCATGAATGTGCGTATCGTGGTCGAAAACGACATGCAGAATATGTTCGTGGTCCCGAAAGACGCGGTGGTTCAGCGGGATGGATATTATGTGGTGTTCTGTTACCGCGACGGTGCCGCTGTTTGGACGTATGTGGATGTGGTCCAGGCCAACATCGGTTCCTTTGCCATCACGGGGAATGCCTACAAGCAGACCCGGATTCAGGAAGGCGACATCATCATCACCTCGGGCAATCTGAACCTGGCCGACGGAACGCCTGTGATTCCCAAGGCACCACAACTCTGATAACGGGTTCTAAGGAAAGACATGCTTAAAAAGTTGATAAACAGACCGATTGCTGTCACGATGATATTGGTTGCCATCGTGGTGGTCACGCTCGTGTCGCTCCGGTTCATTCCGGTCTCGCTGATGCCCGACATCGACATCCCGCAGATTACCGTGCAGGTATCGTGGCCGGGGGCTTCGGTCCGTCAGGTCGATCAGTCGCTCGTGCGTCCGCTGCGCAATCAACTGATGCAGGTCAACCTTCTGAAAGATATTCAATGTGAGGCCCGTACCGATGCCGGCACGATTCACATGAGCTTTGAGCCGGGCAGCGACATCGATTTGATTTTTATCGAAGTCAATGAGAAAATGGACCGGGCCATGTCGTCCCTTCCCGAAGGTGTCGAGCGTCCCAAGGTGCTGAAAGCCAGCGCCACCGATATACCGGCTTTTTACATCAACCTGAGTCTGAAGGAGGAAGAGGTTCCGGAAGGTCAGCCATTGCCCCAAGCGGGAGTCCGTGTGGCGCAGTTGGGTGATTTCGCGCGCGATATTGTGGCCAAACGTATCGAGCAACTGCCTCAGACGGCGATGGTCGATGTGAGCGGTCTGGTGGAACGGGAACTGCTCTGCCTGCCCGATTGGGAAAAGATGAACAGCATGGGTCTCACCGCCGACGACCTCCAATCGGTCATCAGCCGCAACCATCTGACGATGGGAGTGTTGAGCATCGCCGACGGCATATACCGCTACAACATCCATTTCGATGCTCAGGTCAGCTCGAAAGAGGATATTGAGAACATCGTCTTCAACCACGACGGCCGCCTGTACCGTTTCTCGGAGGTCTGCCGTATCATCGAACAACCGGCCCGACGCAAAGGCATGGTGCGGGAAAACCGTCACCATGCCGTGACCTTGGCGGTCATCAAGCAGAACGATGCCCAGATGAAGGATTTGCAGAAAGCCATTTCGGGTCTGATAGACCAGATGGAAAACGATTATCCCGATGTGCGTTTCCAACTGACCCGAGACCAGACGCAACTTCTGGCCTATTCACTTTCCAATCTGAAAGGAAATCTGATTCTCGGCGCTTTGCTGGCCTGTCTGATTCTCTTCCTGTTCATGAGCAATTTCCGCCTGCCGGCTCTGATTGCCATCACCATTCCTCTGTCGCTGATTTTCACTTTGTTGGGATTTCATCTGCTGGGCATCACACTCAACATCATCTCACTTTCGGGGCTGATTCTCGGGGTGGGTATGATGGTG
>JAZRWU010000094.1:0-8137 GCA_045599885.1 Bacteroidales bacterium
TCGAGCAAGGTCTTCTTGATGATGCCCTGACGGGTGGCGAATATTAAATAATGTGAGTTGATGTATTCCTCGTTGTCCAGATTGCGCACCTTGATATAGGCGTTGACTTTATCGTCGCTCTCGATGTTGAGCATGTTCTGAATCGCGCGGCCTTTGGAAATGCGGGTGCCTTCGGGAATCTCATAAACCTTGAGCCAGAAGCAACGGCCTTTTTGCGTGAAGAACATCATGGTGTCGTGCATGGAGGCGGGATAAATATGCTCGATGAAGTCCTCATCGCGGGTATTGCCGCCCTTCTGCCCTACGCCTCCGCGGTTCTGGGCCTTGAAATCGGCCAGAGGCGTGCGTTTGATGTAACCCAGATGCGAAATGGTCAGAATCATCTCGTCATCGGCGTAGAAGTCTTCGGGATTGAATTCCTCCGAGGCGTAGACAATCTGGGTACGGCGCTCATCACCGTATTTTTCCTTGATCTCGCGCAGCTCGTCCTTGACGATGTTCATACGAAGCTCGAAACTGGCCAGCACCTGATTGTACCAGTCAATCTTCTTCATCAGTTCTTCGTATTCGTTGTGAAGTTTGTCGATTTCCAGTCCGGTGAGCTGACGCAGACGCATCTCCACGATGGCGCGTGCCTGAATATCGTCCAAATGGAACTCGGCCATCAAAGCCTCGCGGGCTTCATCGGGCGATTGGGAGGCCCGGATCAGAGCCACTACCCTGTCGATGTTGTCGCAGGCGATGATCAGGCCTTGGAGGATATGGGCGCGTTTCTCGGCCTCGCGCAGTTCGTAGCGGGTACGCCGGGTGACGACCTCGTGGCGGAAATCCACGAAATGACGAATCAGATCCTTGAGCGACAGCAGTTTGGGACGGCCGTTGACCAAGGCGATGTTGTTGACGCTGAACGATGACTGCAATTCGGTCATCTTGAACAGTTTGTTCAACAGAACGTTGGAATTGCAATCCTTTTTCACGTCGATGACGATACGCATACCATTGCGGTCGGACTCGTCGTTGATTTTCGAGATGCCGTCGAGTTTCCCTTCTTTGACCAGGTCGGCGATGTATTTGATCATCTCAGCCTTGTTGACGGCGTAGGGAATCTCCGTGATGATGATCTGCTCGCGCTGCCCTTCCACCTCAATGGAGGTTTTCGCCCGGATCACCACGCGTCCGCGTCCGGTCTCAAAAGCTTCCTTGACACCGGAATAACCGTAGATGTAGCCTCCGGTCGGGAAATCCGGCGCCTTGACATATTTCATCAGTTCCTCAACGGTGATGTCGTTGTTGTCGATATAGGCGATGGTGCCGTCCACCACTTCGGAGAGATTGTGCGTGGCCATGTTGGTGGCCATACCGACCGCAATACCCGAAGAACCGTTGACCAGCAGATTGGGGATGCGGGTCGGAAGCACGGTCGGCTCCTTGAGCTCGTTGTCGAAGTTGAGCTGCCAGTCGATGGTGTCCTTGTCGATGTCGTCGAGCATTTCCTCGGCGATGCGCTGAAGACGGCATTCGGTATAACGCATGGCGGCGGCGCTGTCACCGTCGATGGATCCGAAGTTGCCGTGACCGTCCACCATGGGATAACGCATGTTCCATTCCTGGGCCAGACGCACCAGAGCGAAATAAACGGACGAATCTCCGTCGGGATGATATTTACCCAGCACGTCACCGACGATACGGGCACATTTTTTATAGGGCTTGTCGGAATTGTTTCCCACTTCGTTCATCGCATACAGGACGCGGCGGTGAACCGGTTTCAGGCCGTCCCGGACATCGGGCAAGGCGCGGGAAACAATCACAGACATAGAATAATCGATGTACGAAGACCTCATCTCGGCCTCGATATCAACAGGAATAATTCTCTCTTGATCAATCATTTAATGATAATTTTACTATAATCCAAAAAGTATGCTAATTTAGAACATTTTCTGAAATCCACCAAATTTTTCCACATCTTCTTGGAAGATGTTTTGAGCCAAATCCGTGATTAGAACCAGCTTCTTAGAAGTTGTTTAAATTTGTTCGATAGAGATTTTTCTGGACTTTTCGAGTGGATTTTTCCCGTTTTCCGATGACGGATAGCGGGCTATTCGAAGAGGGAAAGGGGGAAAAGACACCGGGAAGACAGGAAAAGCGCATCGAAATGAGTTTGAATAACTTAATCATATTTTCATTGAAAGAAATTTAAACAGCTTCTTATTTCCCGTTGATTTGACGGGGATTTCATATAAACATTTTTTCTCTGGCTCTTTTGTCGCCTTTTCTGACAAAAATGCAGAATCTGTTTTGAATTTTTTTCCTTTGGCAAGCTTTTTGCTTGATGTCTTATGTCTATTGAACACATATTATTGTTATGACAACGTACAATCTGACGGATGAATTGCGTAGCGTGCTGGAATTCAGCGTGGAAGAAGCGCATCGTCTGGGTAATGGCTCCGTGGCGCCCGAACATCTGCTGCTCGGAATTCTCCGTAAAAAAGAAAATAAAGCCTTGCGCTGCCTTAATGAGCGCAATGTCAACTTGTTATTGGTCAAATACCGTATTGAGAACCGGGTCCGTCAGGCGGAGATGCTTAAAGAGGATGTGCAGACCCCATTCAGTCAGAAAACCGATAAAATATTGAAAATGTGCATTTTGGAGGCACGCGGCATGAAATGTGGAGAAATCGGCACGGAACATCTTCTGCTGGCCATTCTCCGCGACAATGACAGTCTGGCGGCTGAGACGCTCAGTCAGGAAGGACTCGACTATCAGTCTGCCAAACAGACGATGACTGGCGCAGCGGACGGTACTTCTGCCAAAGAAAGTCACGACAACCTGTCCAAGCCTATGGACGGAGCCGATTATATGGACGAGGAAGACGACGACACGGAAGACTGGGACGGCAAATCATCGTCCAAGGACAGTTGGAAAGTCTCGAAGGAAAGCCATGAGCCGGCCGCTTCGGGTCATAAGGACACCCCTGCCCTCGATAATTTCGGCAACGACCTGACTCAGGCTGCCCGCGAAGGCCGTCTCGATCCGGTGGTAGGCCGCGAGGCGGAAATGACCCGTCTGGCGCAGATTCTGAGCCGTCGCAAGAAAAACAATCCGGTGCTGATCGGTGAGCCGGGCGTCGGAAAATCGGCCATTGTGGAAGGTCTGGCCATCCGCATCGTGGAACGCAAGGTGTCGCGTATGCTTTTCGACAAACGCATCGTGGCTCTCGATATGGCCTCCATGGTGGCCGGTACCAAGTACCGCGGACAGTTTGAAGAACGTATGAAGGCGGTTATCAATGAGTTGGAGCAAAATCCAGATGTGATACTTTTCATTGATGAGATTCATACTATCGTCGGTGCCGGCAATGCGGCCGGTTCGATGGATGCGGCCAATATGCTGAAACCGGCGCTGGCCCGCGGACGTATCCAATGCATCGGGGCCACCACCCTCGACGAATACCGCAAAAGCATCGAGAAGGACGGAGCCTTGGAGCGCCGTTTCCAGAAAATCATCGTGGAAGCCACTTCGCCCGAAGAGACTCTGCAGATTCTCCGCAACATCCGCGAGCGTTATGAGAAGCATCACAACGTCAGTTATTCGGATGCCGCCTTGCAGGCCTGTGTCTCTCTGACAGCCCGCTATGTGGCCGACCGCAATTTCCCCGACAAGGCCATAGACGCTTTGGACGAGGCCGGAGCGCGTGTCCATATCGATACGATTTCCGTTCCTCCCGAAATGGAAGCGCTTGAGAAGGCTATGGATGAGAACAACCGTCTCAAAGTGGAAGCTGTTCAGAACCAGCAGTATGAATTGGCCGCCGACTACCGTGACAAGAGCAAATCGCAGGCGGAGGAATTGGCCCGAATGAAGGCCGAATGGGAGAAAACGCTTGACAACCAACGCAAGCCTGTTGACGAAGAGCAAATTGCCGAGGTGGTCTCGATGATGTCCGGGGTGCCTCTTCAGCGGATGGAACGCGAGGAGAACGACAAATTGCTGCATCTCGGCGAGGAACTCAAGAGCCGCGTCATCGGTCAGGATGCTGCTATTGATGTGCTGGTCAAGGCGATACAGCGCAACCGCATAGGCTTGAAGGATCCCAACAAGCCCATCGGCACTTTCCTGTTTGTCGGACCTACGGGTGTGGGTAAGACCTATTTGGCCAAGTTGTTGAGTGAGAGTATGTTTGACTCTAAAGACGCGCTGGTGCGTATCGATATGAGCGAATTTATGGAGAAATTCACCGTCTCGCGTCTGGTCGGTGCGCCTCCGGGCTATGTGGGTTTCGAGGAAGGCGGACAACTGACCGAGAAAGTCCGGCGCAAACCCTATTGTGTCCTATTGCTTGACGAAATCGAGAAAGCGCATCCCGATGTGTTCAATCTCCTGCTTCAAGTGATGGACGAAGGCCGTCTGACCGACAGTCTGGGCCGCCGGGTCGATTTCAAGAATACGATTCTGATCATGACTTCCAACGTGGGCACCCGTCAGCTGAAAGAATTCGGCAAAGGCATCGGTTTCGGTCTGCCGGTCGAAGGAATGAACAATTATTCGCGCGGTGTGATCCAAAAGGCCATCAGCAAGACTTTCTCACCCGAATTCCTCAATCGTATCGACCATACAGTTTACTTTGACCAATTGTCCGAGGAATCAATGGAAAAGATTATAGATCTGGAGCTTAAACCATTTATCCAAAGAGTTTCCGATTTGGGTTTCGATCTGGAGATCAGTCCCGAGGCCAAGTCGTTCATCGCCAAGGAAGGCTATGATGTCCAGTTCGGTGCCCGTCCGCTCAAACGCGCCATACAGAAGCATCTGGAGGACAATTTGGCAGAACTGATTCTGAGTCACCGTCAGGACAGTGGGGTCAGACGCCGTGTCCTTGCCCTGAGGGATGAGGAAAAGAAGTCTGTGAAACTTGAAATCCAGGCGATGACGGAATAATGACGACTAATTTAATTATCAACAGTATGCAGAAAGGTAATATCGGAGTGACGACGGACAATATTTTTCCCGTCATCAAGAAGTTTTTGTACAGTGATCAGGAGATTTTCCTGCGTGAAATAGTCTCGAATGCGGTGGATGCCACTCAGAAACTCAAGACTTTGTCGGGTCTCGGCACTTTCCAGGGCAGCGTTGACGGACTGGCCGTCCGCGTTTTGCTTGACAAAGAGGCCAAAACCCTGACTGTCCGCGACAACGGTATCGGTATGACCGCCGAGGAAATCGACAAGTACATCAATCAGATAGCTTTTTCGGGTGCCGAGGAGTTTCTGGAGAAATACAAGAACGACGCCAATGCCATCATCGGACATTTCGGACTGGGATTCTATTCCTCTTTCATGGTGTCAAAACAGGTCGAAATCGAAACCAAATCGTGGCAGGAAGGTGCTCAGGCCGTGCGTTGGACTTGCGACGGCAGTCCGGCCTACACCTTGGAGGATATGGATAAGGAGGAACGCGGCACCGACATCATCCTGCACATCGACGACGAGTATGCCGAGTATCTCAACGAGGATAAGATTCAGTCGCTGCTGCAGAAGTATGGCAGATTTCTCCCCGTCCCCATCCTTTTCGGCAAGAAAAAACAATGGAGCGATGAGGAGAAGAAAATGGTGGAGACCGATGAGGACAATCAGATCAACGATGTGGTACCGGCTTGGACGCGTAAGCCCGCCGATCTCAAGGAAGAAGATTACAAAACTTTCTATCAGGCGCTCTATCCCTATTCAGAAGAGCCTTTGTTTCATATTCACCTCAACGTCGATTATCCTTTCAATCTGACCGGTATTCTCTATTTCCCGAAGATCAAGAACAGCATTGAATTGCAGAAAAACAAAATTCAGCTCTATTGCAATCAGGTTTTCGTGACGGATTCGGTTGAAGGTATCGTGCCTGATTTCCTGACGCTGCTTCACGGAGTCATCGACTCGCCGGACATTCCGCTTAATGTCTCGCGCTCCTATCTTCAGAACGATGCCAATGTCAAGAAGATTTCGGCTCATATCACGAAGAAAGTCAGCGACAGCCTGCAGAAGATATTCAACGACGACCGCAAGGCTTTCGAAGAGAAATGGGATGATTTGAAGATTTTCATCCAATACGGTATTCTGAGTGAGGAAAAGTTCAGGGATCGCGCTGAGAAATTCACGCTGCTCAAGAATACGGAGGGCAAGTATTTCACTTTGGATGAATACAAAACGCTGATTTCCGGCACTCAGACCGATAATAAGGGCGAAATGGTCTGCCTATACGCCTCCGATAAGGAAAGTCAATACAGCTTTATCGAAGCGGCCCGCAACAAAGGATACGATGTCCTGATGATGAACGGTGAACTGGATGTGCCTTTTGTCCAGCATCTTGAAAGCAAAATGGAAAAGACCCGTTTTGTCCGCGTGGACAGCGACGTGATCGACCGTCTGATTGTCAAGGAGGATGCCCGTCATATCCAGCTCGATGAGAAACAGCAGAATATGCTCCGCAAGGCTTTTGAAGGCCATCTCCCGACTTTGGAAAAAACGCGCTTCGATGTCAAGTTGGATGCGCTGGGCGAGGACAATGCTCCGGTCGTGCTGACCCAGAACGAGTTCATGCGCCGTATGAAAGATATGTCCACGCTGCAGGCGGGTATGTCGTTCTATGGTGATTTCCCGGCTTCGTACGAAATGGTGGTCAATACCGACAATGGATTGATTCTTAAGTTGCTGTCGGCCACGACAGAAGAATTGCGCGAAAAGGCGGCAGAAACGGAGACCAAAGAAGATGAAGCCAAGTCGGTCGAAATGGAGAGCATCATCCATACGGACGAGTCGCTGCTCGGACAGTTGGTCGATCTGGCTCTGCTTTCGAACGGTATGCTCAAGGGCGAGGCGCTGAGCCGTTTCGTCAAACGCAGCCAGGAGCTGTTGGGATAATAAGGGGCCTGGTTCTGGCGGCGGATGTATCCGCCGCCAGAACTAAGGACCTTTTTATTTCGCCAGATAATTAAGTCTGGCCACCGATTCGCAATACGCCTGCCCCGCATCGATGCAGGTCTTGAGTGCGTCGTAGTAGAAATCGGATTCCATCAGATAATCGAGAATGGAAAGCTCTCCCAGTTTACGGGCCTTTTGAAGATGGCTGCGGCTGTCGGTTTTCTCGAGAACCTCCAGACTCTTGCGGTACAATTCGAGGTACGACAAGGCATTATTGTATTCTTCGAGCATGGCGTGGTACAGTTCGGTCTCCATGGCATCCAGTCTGGTCTTGCCGGCTTCCACGAGCCTGGCGTCCTGCCTCGACTGACGCAGATTGCGCCACAAGGGAACCGACAGACCCATCGTCAGACCGCGGTATTGATCGGAAATGCCCATTTCGGACATATAGCCCACGTTCAGACTGGGCAGCCACGAGGCGCGGTCGATGCTCAGTTGGTCCTGATTGATTTTGACCGAATGCTCTGCGAGACGCATGGCGGTGCTTTTGGCTGCTTGGCCGTTGTACCAGACATCGAAATCTTCAGGCAGTTCGGGCATCTGGTAGGTGTCCGGATCGAACATCGGGTCTTCGCCGCCGTTCAGGGCTTTGAGCTGCAACTTGACCGACTGAAGCTTGCGCAGGGCATCCGAAAGCTCCACCTCGACGGCGGCATGGTGCAGGCTGGCTTTGCCTGTCTCCGTCAAGGTGGCTTCACCCAATTCGGCTTTGCGTTCGGTGGCGAGCTGCAGGAGTTCGGCTTCCGACAGATGGATTTCGGTTTCCTCTATCCATTGTCCGAGGAACACCAGCTCAATGCATAGCAGTTCGGCGGAAAGCAGCACCTCATTGCGCTGCAGCTCGTATTCCATATCGGCTTTTATGCCTTGACGTTCGGCCAGCCGGTGCCGGATTCCGAAAAGGCTGGCAAAATCAATACTCTGCGTCAGGCTGAAATCGTGACGCATTCCGACTTCAGTGTTGATCTCTTTGAGATAGTTGAAGCCCATTTCAGGATCGGCCAAAGCGGCATCGCTGCGGTATTCCATCCGGGCGGCCTCCGTTTCCAGTCCGGCGGCTTTGAGCGCGGCGCTGTTTGTCTCGATTTCCTGCAGTACTCCGTTGAGGTCGCGGGCGGACAAGGGAGAACAGATAGTGCCGGATATTACCGTCAGAGCGATAATCAGCGGG
>JAZRWU010000095.1:0-7065 GCA_045599885.1 Bacteroidales bacterium
TCCTGATGGTGGGATGAATCAGCACAAGGAAATCTTTGGAGAAACAGAAATTAACTATATCGGAGCTTTGACCTTTCATTGCAAGGATATAGGAAAAAAGCTTTTGAAAGATTATGTCGGCAGTAATCAATCAATCAGCAGGCAATACGTCAGTTATTGCTCCGCCAAGCAGCTTTCTATAATTTCAAATACACTCCAGGAATATCAGTTTTCGGAGTATTGCCATCATTGTTCAGCATATAACAACCGTGGAGAGTTTTGGAATAATCATATTATTGAGAACTATGGATATTTTCCGGTTAATTATGGATGTACTGTTGATTTGCTCTATAACGAGGAAGAGTTTGCCATTGTATTGAGGCTTTGTTCTGAAGAGAACAGGATAGATGTTGGTTCCTTACAATCCACATTTTCGGATTATAGGATTATTTTGATTTATGATCGGCAGTTAGTTTCTTGTGTGTCGCTTGATACCGTTAACACTAAGTTTATCAGTACAGACAACACCGTATATGCTATGAGTCGAATAAATCGGGAAAAAATACCCGAATTAGTGCTGTGCAGAATCGGCATTGATTTCACCGTTGTTGCGATGGACCCACATTCGATTGAGCATATAGGCATTTTTTCACCGCTAACTCTGGAACAAAAGAATGTTGATATGGAATCCGATATCGTTTTTTGTTTTCCGCAGATGTACTTGCTGCCGAAAGGATTTACAGAATGAAAAAGAAGCGAAATACTGTAATATCAAACTTATGGTGGGGGTTCAAAGAGAGCGTTACTTTCGGACGACCTCTTTGGATATTTGCGATGCTGCTGTTGCCGCTGGAAATATTACTTCCTGTTACGGAGAGTTTTGCTTCGGAAATCTTAGTTGAGATTATCCCTGGTGCGAACAGTATAAACGATGTTGTGACTTCCGTTATAGGAATTGGCGTGATTCTTGCGGCGGAAGCTGGACTAATAGAATTCTTGAATTACAGATCGGTCGCTATTGATTATCGGGTTAATGCGGCTATGATGAAACGCGTTTTTCTATTCACAGGTACTTTACCTTACGAGTTAACAGAGGAAAGAGCGTTCAAAACAACGGAAGGATATGTTAACGCAGACATGGACGAAGGCGGTACAATAGGACTGTCTTTTTCTAATGCTGTAAAAGCGGTTTTGCGTGATTTTGCTGAGCTTCTGACGTGCAGCGGACTGATTGTCAATATTGATCCATATCTCCTGCTGATTTGCCTTTTGTCTGCAGGATTAACCCTGATACCCATACGGTTTCGGGATGAATATTATCGCCGTCATCGGCATATGTGGGCGAAGGATGAGCGTAAAGTGCGCTACATTGAAAGCCTTGGAAAACGTTTTGAGGAAGCAAAGGATATAAAGATGTATCATTTGCAGCCGTTGGTTATCCGACTGCTTGATGAGCACCATAAAGAGGTATTGAAATGGGAAGAACGTTGCGGCTGGAAACGAATATGGGCTGATTTAGTGATGACAGTTTTATCTGTGATTCAAAGTGGTTCTGCCTACTATTTCCTCGTATCCCGTGTAATGGGTGGCCAGATTACAGTGGGACGATTTGTTTTTTTGCTGGGCATCGTAAGTTTGATAAGCAGCAGTCTGCAACGGTTTGTCGAGGATATCGGTGATGTAGCTGATATGAGCAGCCAGATTGGGTATTACCGTGAGCTGTTTTCATTCGGAGATATGTCAAAAAAAGGAGAGAATTTACCCGAGAATAGTGATCTTGCAATATCTGCTGAGAATGTAGTGTATCGTTATGAGAATGCTGAATCTAATACGATAAAAGGAATCACGATATCGATACATCGTGGTGAGCGGCTTGCCATCGTAGGACTCAACGGAGCAGGAAAGACGACTTTAGTTAAGCTTCTCTGCGGCTTGTATAAACCGACAAGCGGCAAGATATGTTATATGCCAACCGGCGAAGAAAACACATATGAAAGGTTTTCTGTTGTTTTCCAAGATATGCATCCGTTAGGCTTGACAATAGAGGAATATATTACTTCATCGGATCCTATGGCGGAAGATCGCGCAATCCGCCTTCAGAAGGCAGTAGAAACAGCTGGTTTGAGCACGGTCATCGATGCGCTTCCGCAGGGGGTGCGGACGCATCTTGTTCGTGGTGTATATGAAGATGGAATTGATCTCTCCGGTGGCGAGTATCAACGGCTGATGTTGGCAAGGGCTGTCTATAAGAATGCGCCGATATTAATACTGGATGAACCGACATCCGCGCTGGATCCGATTGCGGAGAGTGAAATATATGCTTGGTATGAACATTTAAGTCAGGATAAAACATCTATTTTTATATCTCATAGGTTTGCTTCTACCCGTTTTTGTGATCGGATACTAGTTTTGGAAAATGGGCAGATTATCGAGGAAGGTACCCATGAAAGCCTGTTGAGAAGAAAAGGCCGATATGCGGAACTGTTTGAGGCACAGAGTCAGTATTATCGGGAGGAATTGCGTGATGAATAAGCGTTCTTCTGTGACACGGTGGGCTTTTCGAAAATACTGTTCTTATGGTAAAAGCTATTTCCCACTATATATTCTGTTTCTTCTGATGGTTGAAATAGGTCCGGTATATTTCAATTTGTGGATGAGTGCCAAATTGGTCAATGCTTTGGTTTATTATGAAGGTTCATTTTCTGTTTGGCTTTTGGTATGTATTTTGCTGGCAGGGAACCTGTTTTCCGGTTTTCTTCGAGGTCTGCTGTCACAGACTTTGCAGGTTAAGGCACGGTCGATAGCAGCGAACGAACAGAAAGCGTTATTGGAAAAAACGCTTTCCTTACCATATTTGCTTATGGAAGACCCGAATGTACGCGAACTAAGGTCACGTATCGATTCCGATGCACGGGTCTATGGTTTTGGGACACAATATTTGCGAAGAAAATCTGAAGCAAGGATCCGGTGCATAGTGCATCTTGCTTTGTCGTCAATCCTTAGTATGGAGCTCGTCTTTGGTATTGCCCAAAGTGGTTTTTTGCGAGAATCGTTATTTCCTCTTTTCGTTCTCATAGTTATGGCTGTTTTACAGGTGTTGTTGATTTCGGGTGGCACAAAGTTGGTAGAAAAGCCCAAAATGAACATGAGTGCAGACATGCTCGAAAACGATCGTCTTCTCAGGGCTGTCAGCAAGGACGGAAAAGAGAATCGCCTTTATGGTATTACGCCGCTGTTTGCGGAGAAAATTGATGCGACAAACAAAAAAACCGGACATTCCATTCGACGATATTTTGGGTTGCTCTCATATGTTATGTCGTCGCAGAAGGTTTTTCAGTATTTAGCAGTTGCGGCATCTTGGATATTTGTTGCTTGGTATGCTATTCGAGGCACACTTGAAGTAGGAAATGTTATCAAATACGCCGGCTATTTGCTGAACTTGGTTCAAAATGCCGGGTGGCTGCTTAGCACGATACCCGAGTTCAGGCAAAATGAACCCTATTTGGAGTCATATCGTCGTTTTTTTGAGCTTCCAGAGGATAAAACGAAAGGTACACAACTTCCTGAAAACAGAGATGAGGGAAATGTGCTGGAATTTTGTCATGTGACATTTACATATCCGGGGAAAACAGAACCGGCTCTGTCGGATGTTTCATTTCGTCTGGAAGATGGTGAAAAGCTTGCCATAGTTGGTAGAAACGGATCGGGGAAAAGCACGCTGATAAAATTGCTTTGTGGTCTGTATGAGCCTGATACAGGATGTATATTATGGAATGGTACGGATATCAGACTTTTTGATAAACAGGCATATCGCCGAATGTTCTCCGTGGTTTTTCAGGACTTTCGTTTGTTGGCGATCTCTGTAGAAGATAATATGTCCGTTGTTCAAATGGCAGACAGAACGAAATCTGAACAGGCTTTGGATAAGGCTGGAATACTTGACCGCATTCGCGGAATGCCAGATGGAACAAACACGATTTTATACAAGGAATACGACGCTGATGGCGTAGAAATCTCAGGCGGAGAAGCCCAAAAGTTGGCTTTGGCACGTGCGCTGGCTCATGATGGGCGATATATGATTCTTGATGAGCCTACCGCTGCGTTAGATCCAATTGCAGAATCGGAAGTCTATCAACGGTTCAACAAGATTTTGGAAGGAAAGACAGCCGTGTATATTTCGCATCGATTGTCTTCGTGCCGCTTTTGTCAACGAATATTAGTGATGAAAGATGGCAACGTATCACAGATAGGATCACACGAAGAACTAGTTGCACAAAAAGATGGCGAGTATGCAAGCCTATGGACGGCACAAGCCAAACACTATGACGCGCAGAGTTGAGGAATCTTGATAAACGAATAGGTGAACATGCGGCTTTGAAAGCAGCTTGCGTCCGATAAAAGATAGGTAAATTGGGGAATCTGGTGAGTTGTGAATCCAAAGAAAAACCGAGCTTTTCAGCTCGGTTATTTCTATTTAGGGGAAGAATTACAGTTCGCAGGTGACGATGGAACCGGTGTTGGCCGATTCGAAGCAGGCTTCGATGACCTGCAGCACGCGGCGGCACTGCTCGGGCTTGACGATGAGCTCGGCTTTGCCTTCGATCACATCGTTGATGTTGCGGTAGTAGTCGTTCCAGGTGACGTCCACTTCGGGCAGCGGCAGGCGGACCTTGGTCTCGTCGGGCTGCGGAGCCATGGAACGGGTGGGGCCGGCTTCGGTCTGCACGATGACCGGGGGCACCTCGTGGGCCAGGGCGGAAGACTGGGTCACGCAGCCGGTGCAGGCCCAGTCGTTGATGACCAGGGTACCCTTGTTGCCCACGGCATACCAACGGGGCAGCGGCTCCATGGCGTACATATTGACTTCCAGCTGGGCGATGAGGCCGTCTTCAAAGGTCAGGACGATCTTGTCATAGTCGTCCACGTCGGGATTGTAGATGGACGCGGTGCGGCAGAAGACGGAGGTGACCTTCTTGTCGGGATACATATCCAGAATCTGGTCCAGAATGTGGACGCCCCAGTCGAAGACCATGCCGCCGCCGTATTCACGGATGGCGCGCCAGCCCTGAATGATGCCGTTGGAGCCCACCACGCGGGACTCGATGGACATGGGCTTGCCGATCATGCCGTCTTCGATGGCCTTGCGAGCAATGCGGTAGTCGCGGTCCCAGCGGCGGTTCTGATGCACGCTGAAGATGACGTTGTTCTCCTTGGCTACGCGGATCATTTCATCCAGGTCGCGGACCGAGGTGGTGACCGGCTTCTCGGAGATGACATTCTTGCCGGCCTTCATGGCCTGGGTCGCCAGGTAGCGGTGGACATGGTTGGGCGTGGCCACCAGCACGACGTTCACTTCTTCATCGCTGAGGAAACTGTCCAGGTCGGCGTAGGAACGCCAGCCGCGCTCCAGCGCTTCGCGCTGACGGTCGGGGTCGATGTCGTACGCGGCAACGACCTGCACGACGCCGGTTTTCGGCGCGTTTTCGGCATGATAATGGGCCATGCCGCCAAATCCGATGAGACCAAGCTTGATCATAGGGGGTTCCTCCTTCGTTATTGTGAGCGGTACGCGGCTTCGCCGCCGTTACCGTTGGATCGTCAGCGTCTGCCAGGGCGCCAGGATGTAGGACTGGCCGTCTACCACGACGGTGCCTTCGCCGCCGCAGCCCGTCACGGTGACCGTCTTGCTGTCCGCACGGACGGAGATATCGCCCAGGGGCGTGGGGACTTCGCCTTCCACCCAATCCAGACCGGCCAGGTCCGGCGAGACGGTGTAGGTCTTGTAGCCGGGCGCTGTGGGCACCACGCCCAGCAGATAGCGGCCGAAGAGATAGAGCGGCCCTGCGCCCCAGCAATGGCACAGGCTGCGGCCGAAGGGCCGGCCGTACATGGCGTAATGGTCGGTCTCCTCGGGGTCGAACTCTTCCCAGAAACTGGTGGCACCGGCATCCAGCATGCCGCCCCAGTAGCGCTCCGTCTCCTCCATGACCTCTTTGGTGAGGCCGATGCGGCAGAGGGCGTCCAGCTCATAGAAATGCATATAGGGGGTGGTGATCTTCTGCACCGTGTCGGAAAGCAGGACCTTCCGCGCCATGGCCAAGGCGTCTTCTTCGGGCAGCTGGCCCAGCTGCAGCGCGAACATGGCGGGATAGCGGGTGACCAGCGGGAGCACGACGCCGTCTTTGCGGGAGTGGCGCAGCACGCCTTCCTCCTTGTCCCAGAAGACATCCAGCAGCTTCTCTTTGGTCTCAGACGCCAGACGGGCGTATTCATCGGCGCGGTCATCGCCCATCATGCGGGCAGCCATGGCCATGACCTCCAGGGCGCGGGCCAGCAGCTGCTGCTCGGCGCAGAGCTCGCCGTCCTTGGGCATGTCGGCCCAGTCGATGAAGACCCAGTCGCCGGGCAGGCCTTCCATGAAGCCTTCCGCGTTGCGGCGGCCCAGGCAGAAATCCATGGCGGAGACCATCTTGGGGTAGATCTCGCGGATAAAGCTGTCGTCCCCGGTGTACAGGTAATCTTCTCCGATGGACATGAACCAATAGAAGGTATAGTCCAGAATGGTGTTGATGTGGCGGAGGAAAGGCTCCTTTCCGCGCAGTGCCCGCAGGGTGCGGCGGGCCACGGCCTTATCGAAGAAGGTATAGTGGTTGATCATGACGCTCTGCAGCGCGTCGCCGGCCCAAGGCCAGCGGTCCCGCTTGATGCCGTCCAGGAAGAATTCCCGGGTGCAGAGCTCCATGGTATACAGGGCCGTCTCATAGATGCGGTTCAGCTTTTCATTGCTGCAGGCAAAGCGGCCGGCCTTTTCGTGAGGCAGGGATTCATACAGGAAGGAGACATGGCTGACCTCTACGCCGGACAGGAGGCAATACCGCATGGCGCGGGCTTCGGGCATGACCGTTTCTTCCCCGGCCTTGACGGGCAGGAATTCATAGGCCTCCGCATCGTCGCCGGCGATGGCCTCTTCCAGGGATTCACCGTAGTTCAGACGAACGGTGCCGTCGGCTTCGGGGGTAAAGACCAGCTTACCCATGGCCTCCTTGCCCACATCCACCAGCAGACCGCCGCGCACCGCGGCCTGAG
>JAZRWU010000096.1:0-11579 GCA_045599885.1 Bacteroidales bacterium
ATCTATGACGGTCATCAGGACAATCCCACATGTGAAGGAACGAAGTTGTACAAACACGATGGGAAATATTATATCCTTTGCCCGGCCGGAGGTGTCGCTACCGGATGGCAGTTGGCACTCCGGGCAGATAATCCGTTTGGCCCTTGGGAAGCCCGCAAGGTAATGGAACAAGGTAAGACCGATATCAATGGCCCGCATCAGGGTGGTTGGGTCCGCACTCCTGAAGGAGAGGACTGGTTTATCCATTTTCAGGATGTCGGTCCTGTCGGACGTATCACCCATCTGAATCCTATGGTTTGGAAAGATGGTTGGCCCGTGATCGGAGAGGAAAAGAAGAAAGACAATCTCGGGAATCCGGTCAGTAAATATGCCAAACCGGCCGGCTTGCATTCGGAAATATGCACGCCTCAGGAAAGCGATGAATTCGACCGGATTGAATTGGGAAAACAATGGCAATTCCAGGCCAATATTCAGCCGGAATGGTATTTTATAGACTCTGAAAACAGTTGTATCCGACTTTATTCGGCCGAACTGAAGGGTGAAAAAAAGAGCCTTTGGGACGCGGCCAATCTGATGCTGCAAAAGTTCCCGGCTCCGGCGTTCACTGCCACGACCAAGGTGAAATTGGTTCCGAATGAGAAGAATGCCGAACGCGGCGGACTGGTCGTCATGGGTATGGATTATTGCGCTCTCAACATCGAGCAAGATGGAAATCAGTTCGTTCTCCGTCAGCGGATCTGTAAGAACGCCGACCGTCAGGGATTGGAGAAAGTGACGGCGGAAACCAGCCTGAAACAAAACAATATTTATTTGCGCGTAAAAGTGACAGACGGCAATCAGTGTCAGTTCTCATATAGTCTGAACGGCCGCAAGTTTATGGATTTCGGTGAGAAATTCGCTGCGAGAGAAGGCAAGTGGATTGGAGCCAAAGTCGGTTTGTGCTGTATGCGCATGCAGGCGTCCAACGACGGAGGATGGTTGGAAGCGGACAATTTCATTATTTCCAAATAGAATCTGAATAACTTGATATGCACAAAAGGTTTTTAGCGGTTTTGCTCGTGATGAGTGAAATCTTATGTGCCGTGGCTCAGAATTACACGATCAGCGGGTATCTTTTGGATGCCGAGTCGGGTGAGACCTTGATTCAGGCTACGGTGTATGACCGTATTTCCGGCAAAGGAGCGGTCAGCAATCTCTATGGCTTCTATTCGCTGACCCTCCCGGCTGGAGAGGTGGATCTGACTTATTCATACGTGGGTTATCTGCCTGAGCATCACAATTTCAAACTGGAGGATAATAAGACGCTCACTGTCCGTCTCGCTCCCAATGTCCAATTGGAGGCCGTGGTGGTGACAGGCCGTGAGAATACTGAAATCGGTGTGCAGGGTACGCAGATGAGTACGGTGGAGATTCCGGTTTCGCAAATCAAGGCTTTGCCGACTTTGTTTGGCGAAAACGACGTGCTCAAAGCCCTTCAGCTGCTGCCGGGTGTACAAGGGGGCATGGAAGGCACTACGGGAATGTATGTCCGTGGTGGCGGCCCCGACGAGAACCTGATGCTGTTGGACGGTGTCCCGGTGTATAATGTCAATCATGCCGGAGGTATGTTCTCGGTCTTCAATGCGGATGCCATCAAAAATGTGACATTGTACAAAGGTAATTTTCCGGCCAGGTTTGGCGGCAGACTCTCGTCGGTGGTGGACGTCCGTATGAAAGACGGCGATGAGCATCAGATTCATGGCAATGCCAGCATAGGGCTGATATCGTCCAAACTCAGTCTGAACGGCCCTATCGTCAAAGAGAAAACCACGTTCAACGTGTCTTTCCGCAGAACCTATTCCGACTTGGTGATGAAGCCGGCTCTCGCCATTATCCGCAAGACGCAGGATTTGGATGTCGATAAATTGAACGGCGGGTATTATTTCTATGATTTCAATGCCAAAATCGCTCATAAGTTTTCTGAAAAAGACCGTCTGTTCCTGAGTTACTATATGGGAGATGACGGGGTGTATGCCAAAGTGAAAACCCGGGATGTCTCCACCAACAGTTATGAGGAGCGTGAGTATTTGGGCCTGGATACCAAATGGGGAAACATGGTATCCGCTTTACGTTGGAATCATGTGGTCAATCCGAAAATGTTCATCAATACCACGGCTGCCTATACCCGTTACCGTTTCGGTCTCGGCGTGTCCTACGATACGGAGGAAAAATCGGAATCCGTTTCCAGCTCACAGAATGTGGCTTTGGGTTATCATACCGGAATTGATGATTATACGATAAAAACAGATATTGATTATACCCCCGATCCGCGTCATGTCATCAAGTTGGGTGCCAATTACACTTTTCACAACTTCCGTCCAGGAGTCTCCGTGATTTCCATGGAAGAGGCGTACGGCAAGCAGACGATGGCGGTGGATACCTCATTCGGCGATACCAGAATCAGTTCTCACGAGGTGATGTGTTATGTGGAGGACAATATTGATGTGTTCGACTTCCTGAAATTCAATGTGGGACTTCATTATTCCAATTATACGGTAGATGGGCAGTTCTATCAGTCTTTGCAGCCGCGTTTGGGCGCCCGACTGCTCTTTACCGATGATTTTTCGGCCAAATTGGGATATTCCCGCATGAGCCAGTATATCCATCTTCTTTCGAGCAGCAATCTGAGTCTGCCGACGGATCTTTGGGTGCCCGTCACCCGTAATATTCTTCCGATGAAATCGGACCAGTATTCGGCCGGATTGTTTTATGATTTGAACGGTAAGGTGGATTTCTCTCTTGAAGGCTATTACAAATCGATGGACAATCTGATTGAGTACAAGGACGGTGCCTCCTTCCTCGGCTCTACGACGGGATGGGAGGAAAAGGTCTGTATGGGCCGCGGCTGGTCGTATGGCTTGGAGTTTCTCGCTCAGAAATCGTTCGGAAAAACCACGGGCTGGATAGGATATACCTGGTCCAAGTCGGAACGTCTGTTTGACCGCCCCGGGCAGGAATTGAATGGTGGAAAGGTTTTCCCTGCCAAGTACGACCGCCGTCATGACCTCAACATCACGATGTCGCACCGTTTCAATGACCGTATCGACGCTTCCGCCACCTGGGTCTATTCAACGGGAAACTGTGCGACTCTGGCGATGCAGAATTATGAATACGACTATTATGAATACGACTACATCAGCGGTCGCAACAATTACCGCTACAACGATTATCACCGTTTGGATTTAGGGGTCAATTTCCACAAGGAAAAGCGTCACGGAACGCGGACGTGGAGTATTGGCGTGTATAACGCCTACAATCAGAAGAATCCGTTTATGGTCTATCAGTCATACGATTACCGAGTGGAGCATGGAGAGTGGAAAGGTTACAATGAGTTGGCTCAGTTGACAGTCTTCACTATTTTGCCGTCCATCAGTTACGGATTTGAGTTTTAGGAGAATCAAGATATGAAAAGAATATATTTTCTCATGTTGTCCGCAGGTCTGACGGCGTTGTCGTTTGTTTCGTGCGAGACTTTCATAGAGTTCAAACAGGAGGTCTCCGAACCCCTGCTGGTGTTGCATTCCCTGACTTGCCCCGATTCCTTGGTGAAGGTGATGCTTTCCGAAAGCCAGTTTTTCCTGGGCGAGAAAAAGGATTGGAATCATATTGATTCTGCCGATGTCAAACTGTATGTGAACGGTCAGTTCAAAGAGCGTCTTGCCCAGCATAGTGAACGTGGGCGCATCACATACGAAGAACACGGGCAATATTATTCCTCTTATTGCGTCCGTCCGGGTGACCGCCTGCGTCTGGAAGTGAGCGACGGTGTGCATCATGACATTGTGGCAGAAACCGAACAACCGTATCCAACCGAATCGTTGGTCTTGGTGGATTCCAGCCTCGTCGCTTTTGACCCCGTTGTCACGGATGACAATTATTTGACATGGTGGCAGAATCCGTCCACGGGTGAATGGATGGAAGACAGTTGCCGTGTGGTGGAAATGTATCAGGATTTTCAATATCATTATTCTTTTGAGTTCCAAGACAATCCTGACCGGGAAGATTATTATATCCTGCGTTTTTACCGTCCTGAGCATGGGAACTATAATAGACGTGGTTGGATTGAGGATTTCAGTATGGGCGAGGATTATATAGATGGAAATGTCCGTCTGATTGCCGGCTCGTATTATGAGGATCTTGGGGATGAAGACCGTTTCTTTCAGGATGCTATGTTCAACGGCAAGACTGTCCGCCTTGAATTCACTGTCAATCTGACCGATAGGGAAGTGAAACGTTACACATTGGCTGGCGATTCACTCCTTGACCATCAAAGTTGGGGCACTAATGAACACTATGTGGTTTCGCTCCGTCCGGTTTCCCGTGATTATTATTTCTATTGGAAGACATATTCCGCATGGCTCAACGATGATTTTCAAGGCATTTTCACCGAACCGATTCAGATTCACAGCAACGTGGAGGATGGAATCGGACTGTTCGGCTCCTGGTGCAAGTCCGATATCGCGGTCTTGATTCATACTCCGATGTGGAAGCCGTATGAGGAGCGTCTGTACTATTATGCGGCGGACAAATAAAGGTATCGCGTTATAAGAAGCCGTTTGTATTCTCAAATAATCTCGAAATAAATTCAAAACAGGTCTAAAAGCGAAAATCCCAGCCAAATTGATTTGACTGGGATTTTTTTGAGCGGAAAACGGGATTCGAACCCGCGACCCTCAGCTTGGGAAGCTGATGCTCTGCCAACTGAGCTACTTCCGCCTTTGGTTTTCCGGACAGCTCCGGATTGACTTTCTCTGCGGCAAAAGTACTGAAAAATCTCAGAATCTGCTATGAATGACCCGGAGAATTTTCAACTCTCCGCCTTTATTTTTTATCTGAAAAATGCGGTGAGTTCCATACAAATATGGTATTTTTGCAAAGAGAATCAGTGGAATATTTTATAAAGCTTCTTAGAAACTCAGATTATATGAACAGAACAAAACTTGTTTCGGGAATTTTGTCGCTGTTGCTGGTGGCAATCGTGATGTCTGCCTGTAAGGGTGGCGAGACAAAACTGTTGATTGGAAACAATGTGGTTGTCAGCGACCGTGTCTATATTGATGACTATAGCGAAATAGACATCAAGGGTAATCCCGCCATTATTTATGAACAGCAGGATTCGACTCATTATCTTCGGGTAACGGCCGATCAGAATATTTTTGAAAATCTCCAGATATATACCAAGAAAGGTGTTCTGTATATCCGCCCCGTCAAGAATAATCTCCGCTTCCGTCCTTCCGTTCTGGAAATTTCGACCACTTCAAGCGGTCTCTCCAAACTCACTGCCGATGGCAATGCGGATATTCTGTTCAACAACGATTTGAGAACAGCTTCTTTGGAAATGGAGCTTGAAAATGATGCTAGAGTGGTCTTCAAGAAAAATCTCGATGTGGACAATCTGAGCATTGACATTGAAGACGGCGGTGACGTTTTTGTGGCCGGCCGTGCGGACAAAGTGGATTATGAAATCAGCGGAAGCGGCCGTATCAATGCCTTGAAGTGCGTCAGCAACGCCGCTACGATTGATATCAAAGGCTCGGGACGTGTGAGCCTTGATGTGAAAGACTATCTGATGTGCAATGTCTTAGGCGCTGGTGCCGTCTTCTATTCCGGTCATCCTCAATTGGCTGTTAATGATGAAGGTGCTTCCAGAGTGCGTTCATTTGACGAGGAGGGCGAATAAACGATGAAAAAACTGTTTCCTGCCCTGTTGGTGCTGTTGATGTGCTCCGGTATTTCCTGCACCGGAAAGAATCCTGGTATTGTGGCGCAAGCGGAAAACCGGGATTCCTTGCTGTCCGATGCAGATCAGATTCATTATCGGTTTGATTTGGGCCGGAAGCATAATCGTCTTGTGGCTGAGATTTCTGATAAAAAAAGTGATTGCCGTTATGTCAGCGAACCGGGACGTCTGTCGGTGGAAGTGCCAGACGGCGTATATGAAGTGACGGTTGTGGTCGGTGCGAGACATACCGCAGGAGAAACGACATTGCGCGGTGAGTCGCGACGTCTGTATTTCGAGAATGTCCATACCGACCGCAAGGAATTCAAGGAATTGAAATTCTGCGTTCATAAGCGCGAAACCCGGATTGATGCGGAGCACAGTGTCAAAATCAAAGCGAGAGAAGTAAACAAACTCAATTGGAATTCCACGCTCGATTTGGAATTCAGCGGCAAAAATCCTCAGATTCAGTCGGTGGAGATTGTCAGCCGCAACGATGTCCCCGTGATTTTCCTTTGCGGCAATTCCACGGTGGTGGATCAGGACAATGAGCCATGGGCCAGTTGGGGCCAGATGATACCTCGTTTCTTTGACGAAGATGTCTGCTTTGCCAATTTCGCCGAATCGGGTGAAGCCGCCAATTCGTTCATCTCCGCCCGACGTCTCGAAAAAATCCTGACGATGATCAAGCCGGGAGATTATGTTTTTGTGGAATTCGGTCATAATGATCAGAAACAGAAAGGTGTCGGTAAAGGTGCCTATCTCTCTTTCTGGGACAATATGAAAGTCTTTGTCGATGAGGCCCGCGCTCACGAGGCTATCCCTGTTTTGGTGACACCTACCCAGCGCCGCAGTTTCAATGCCAGCGGTAAGATTATGGATACCCATTTGGATTATCCGCAAGCGACCCGCGATTTGGCCAAACAGGAAAAAACGGCATTGATAGACCTTCATAGTATGACCCGGACGCTTTACGAAGCTATGGGTGAGGAGAATTCCAAGAACGCTTTTGTGCATTATCCTGCCGGCACATGGCCGGGTCAGGAAAAAGATTTGGCCGATAATACCCATTTCAACCCCTACGGTGCCTACGAAGTCGCCAAATGTGTGGTGGAAGGTATTATCGCAGCGGAATTGCCTTTGGCAGAACATCTGAGACCGGATTGGAAGACATTTGATCCGGCGGCACCCGATACTCTGTCTGATTTTGTCTGGGTACCATCCGATTTCGTGGAAATCGAGAAACCTGACGGTAATTGATGTCCCATTTGCATAAAACCTTTTTATGAGCCGAACTGCCCGATTATTGGCAATAGGGCTGATATCCCTTATGCTGATGTTGCCTTTCCGTATGGCGGCTCAGTACACTTTTTCCGGAAATGAATCCTGGAGAGTGCGTTGGAGTTATATTGATGCCGGTGGTTTCCGGGTAATATATCCTGTCGGACTCGATTCCGTGGCTTTCCATTACGGCCGTCTCTTTGAGTCTGCGGCTCAATATCCTATGGATGGCCTGAATGTCAAGACGCGTCCGCATCGCCTGACTCCTGTCGTTCTGCATCCGTTTTCGGTGGAAATGAATGCTATGGTATCGCAGATGCCGTTGAGGATGGAGTATTATACCATTCCCAACATTGAGAGTGTGGCGGAGAATTGGCCGAATACCTTGGTCTTGCACGAAGGACGTCACATGGCACAATCCTACAAGTCGGGCGAACACGTTTTCCGTCCGCTTCACTTCCTTATCGGCGATATGGCGGAGACGGCGGGTATGGGCTACCTTCAGGCTTTCAACCGAGGCTTGTTGGAGGGCGATGCCGTAATGTCGGAAACAGAATTCAGTTTGGAGGGACGTGGACGTCAGGCCGATTTTCTGATGAAGTACCGTGCTTACTTTTTGGATTCCGTCCGCTTTTCATACGATAAATGGCATTATGGCTCGTATGAAAATTCCATCCCCAATATCTATTCTCTTGGGTATTTGGAGCAGACTTATGCACGTTGGAACAGGCTGAATGCTGCCAAGTCGGATACGGAACTGTCTTCAGAAACATTATACGACGGATATCCCAATCCTACCGCTTCTTTGATCGACCGTCAGATGAGGTTGAAACTTCCTTTGAGCCGTGTCTATAAGAATTCATACGGAAATAGGATTTCCAAAAACTGGGAAGCCGCTTCGGAATTCTATACCAGGTTGTGGCAAGAAGACCATGCCTTGAGAGAACAGTCTGACGGTGCTTTTGACCGTCCGGAAATCCTGACCTCTCCCGAGAAGCATTATGTTTCCTACCATTATCCGGTGATGACCGAAGAAGGAGGTATGTATGCCTTGCGCAGCACTTTAGGCAGAAATCCATACATCTGCCGGATATACGAAGACGGAAGCAACGAATTTATCTGTCAAGTCGGATATATCAACTCTCCTCTGATTTGTTCCGATAATAGTATTTATTGGACGGAGCAGATCTTTTCCGGACGTTGGGATCAAGAATCATTTTCTGTCCTGTTTGAGTATAATGTCACTACGGGAAAACGCCGCCAATTGACAGCGAATAGTTATTTTTTCAATCCCTCCGTATCTCCTGATGGTGGATATATGGCATTGGTCAATAATACACCCGATGGGAAGTCGGGCGTGGTGGTCCTGAGGATGGGACTGAGTTCCCGTCGTACGGATTATGATCTGCCCGACGGATGCTATGCCAAAGAAAGTGTATGGGATAGAGACAACAATCTCTATGTGACTTTGCAAAGTGACCAAGGGCTTTCGTTGTATAAGTACGATTTTTTAAAGGACGATTGGGTGGAAATAATGGCGCCGCAGCACAGAGCCATCCGTCATTTGACATCCTACAAGCAGTATCTGCTTTTTGACAGCGATTTGAACGGCATCGACAATCTGTATGCGTTGAATGTCAAGGATGGCCGGATATATCGGATAGGGAATGCTCCTGTCGGTTCGTTCGAACCTTGCGTCGTGGCTGACGAAGACAGATTGTGTTATGTGAGTTATAGTACCGCCGGATATGAACTGGCAGGCAGGCCTTTGAAGGAGGCTTTGTCGGAAGAGCTTCTGACGGAGGTCTCGTTCTCTTCGCCCGAGCCCTTTTTGATTGACAGGATTTTGGAGGCGGAAGCAGAGGTGAAAGGTGTGGAACCGTCTGTTTTCCAGTCAATTCCAGACTATTTAAAGTCCAAGGACTATGAGGTGTATCCGTATTCCAAGATGTCTCATGTCTTGAAATTCCATTCCTGGATGCCTTTGTACTACAAGGTGGACGATTTGGCCCAATACAGTTCGGATATTTACAACGGGATACTGGCTCCGGGAGCGATGCTGATGACACAAAACGATTTGAGTACAGCCTATGGTCAATTGGGCTATTCTTGGAATAAAGGTTATCATGCGGCCCATCTCAAATTCACCTATAAAGGCTTGCCTCCGGTTTTCGATTTTACGGCTCATTACAATAGCGGTCCTTCTTATGATTATGAGACGCTCGGCCGCAATTCAGATACCATCCGCGTTTCCGGGAGGCCATCGCTCCGCATGGCGGCCAGGGTGTATTATCCGCATATGAAATACAAAAACGGCTGGACCAGTGCCTTCGTACCCTCTTTGACTTTGGATTTCTCCAATGATCTCATTGACGATGTTTATGGTAAATTCAACAGCACTCCGTACGGACTTCTGTTCACGAATGGCGGTTTTGGACATTATCAGTCAAAATGGCAACTGGCTGTCCAGATGTATCGGCGGCAGAATGCGATAGCCGGTGAAATCTTCCCGCGTTCGGGCCTCGGAGGTCAACTCCGCTATGTGGCACCATTCGATTTCAACACTTTGTTCAGCCATACGGTTTACGGCCAGTTTTATTTCTATTTGCCCGGTTTCGGCAATCATCAGTCCATGCGTTTCACGCTGGCGGATCAGGCTTTGCTCACGAAAGACAATACCCGCTGGGTGGCGGCCAATCTGATCAATCCGCGAGGAATTCCCAATATGGGCGATTTCATTTGCCCGGAAATGCAGCTCTTCACTTTCGACTACGGCTTGCCGGTGAATCTGGATTGGTCCATTCCGCATATTTTGTATATCAAGCGGCTGAAATTCATTCCTTTCGCAGAATGTCTGCACACCATTGAAAGAAGAGACGAGCTCAATTCCACCTCCACGTATTTCTCAGCCGGAGCCGAAACTATGTTGGATTTCGTCCCCTTCCGCATTTCGGTCAATCCGCAAATGGGTGCCAGAGTAACCTATTCCACGGCTACGCACGATTGGCATGCGGAGATGATATCGTCAATTTCCTTCTGATACTCTTGTCCTCATGAAACGCAGCGTGTTGTCATTTCTGTTTGGAGTGCTTTTCATAGCAACCGCATTCGCATCCGATCGTCCGTCTGTTTTCAGTATCACCCCCGACAATCAGGTGTCTCTTTGCCTGTTGGGTGAAAAGGACGACCCTCTTGACGCGGCGGTTTCCATGTGGCAGGAGGATATGGAGGCTTTATTTTCTTCTCGTCCCGGCTTCTTTCAATGGAGCAGCCCGCAGAAAATGGTATTGCCTTCGGGACAATCCCACATCGTGTTGGCGGTCTGCGGTGACAGAAAGACGGAACATTGGCTTGAAAAACAGGGATTCGCACTCGATTCGCTGAAAGGCAGGTGGGAGGCATTCCGAATGGAACTGCTGAATCTGAAGTCCGGGCCTTGTCTTTGCATTGTCGGAAGTGACGCCCACGGAGCCTCCTACGGATTACTTGAATTATCGAGGATGATGGGCGTGTCACCTTGGGTTTATTGGGCCGATTCGCCCGTCCATGAGAGAGATTCATTCTGCCTTGAACCCGGTTTCTCTTTTCAGTCGGCTCCTTCTGTCCGATTCCGGGGGATTTTCATCAACGATGAGGATTTCGCCTTCATGCCCTGGGCCACTCAAACGCTTGCCGGCAGACCTTTGGGAGAGATTGGTCCGGAAGCCTATTCCAAAGTATTTGAGCTCTTGCTCAGACTCAGAGCCAATATGATATGGCCTGCCATGCACAATTGTTCAAAAGCGTTTTTCACCGTGGAAGGAAATGCGGAGGCGGCCCGTCATTATGGCATTTATGTGGGAACTTCGCATTGTGAGCCTTTGCTTCGTAATAATGTCGGTGAATGGGATGAGCAGACGATGGGTCCCTACAATTATGCGGTCAATGATTCGGCCATTCAGGCTTATTGGCGTCAGCGGGTGGCTCAGTCCAAAGATGCTTTTGCGCTTTATACGATAGGAATGCGTGGCGTTCACGATGGCCAGATGCAGGGAGCCAAGACATTGCAGGAACAGACGGTACTTTTGCAACAGATTCTGTACGATCAACGTGACATTCTTTCATCCACTTTGAAACGGGATATTGAAACCATCCCTCAGAATTTCATGCCCTACAAGGAGGTGTTGGATATTTACCGTAATCATTTGGATGTGCCAGAGGACATCACATTGACTTGGTGCGACGATAATTACGGCTATATCCGTCAGTTGAGTTCTCCAGAAGAGCAGAAACGCAGCGGGGGCTCCGGGGTATATTATCATATTTCCTATTGGGGCCGTCCGCACGATTACCTTTGGCTTTCTTCCACTTCGCCGGCTGTGATTCATACGGAAATGCATCGGGCCTGGGATTACGGTGCCCGGAATGTCTGGGTGTTGAATGTCGGTGATATCAAGCCGGGTGAGTATCTGACAGAATTGTTTTTGGATCTGGCTTGGAATGTGGATTGTCTGGAGGATTCAAAGGATTCGGGCAATCCATACGACCGCCATCTGTTGAA
>JAZRWU010000097.1:0-11582 GCA_045599885.1 Bacteroidales bacterium
CCATTCAGCAATATGCCAAGGATCAGGGTCGGGAAAAGGCGGCCGCCCGTTTTGGCCGTTTGGTGCTCGATTCGGTTAATTTCATTATCAATCAGCAGCACAGCAATCTTTTCCTTCACGAGAACGGATTGGTTTATTCCTATGGTAAAGACAAGCCCGTCAGTTGGATGAATTCTACGATGTATGGACGCCCCTTGGTTCCGAGAAGCGGTTATCTGGTGGAATTCAATGCTTTGTGGTATAATGCTCTCTGTTATGCGGCCGAAGTGGCGCGTACTGTCGGCGATGACTATTCGGCTGACAATCTGCAGGAAATAGCCACCAAAACGGGAATGTCTTTTGTCCAGGTCTTCCGTAACGGATATGGTTATCTGTATGATTATGTGGACGGAGACGTGGTGGATTGGAGTGTCCGGCCCAATCAGATTTTCGCCGCCTCACTCGATTATTCTCCTTTGGACAAAATGCAGAAAAAACAGATTCTCGATATTGTCACCAAAGAACTTCTGACTCCTAAAGGTTTACGCACGCTCAGCCCCAAGAGTATGGGTTACAATCCTGTGTTTGAGGGCCCTGAAGACAGACGCACCTGGGCTTATCATCAGGGAACCGCCTGGCCCTGGTTGATGGGAGCTTACCTTGAAGCCTATCTGAAAATATACAGAGTCAGCGGATTGAATTTCGCAGAACGTTGCATTTATGAGTTTGAGGACGACTTGACCGACCGTGGAATCAGTTCCATTTCCGAATTGTTCGACGGCAATCCTCCTTATCGTGGCCGTGGCGGTATTGCTTTTGCGATGAGCGTGGCCGAGATTCTGCGCGTTAAGAAATTGATTTCAAAACTTTCTCAGAATACAATAATACAATGAAAGCCTTGATGTTTGGTTGGGAGTTCCCCCCTCATATTCTGGGAGGTTTGGGAACGGCGAGTTTTGGTCTTACCAGAGGAATGGCCAAACAGCCGGATATGGATATTACGTTTGTCATTCCTAAACCTTTTGGGGATGAGGATCAGAGTTTTCTGAAAATCATCGGTGCCTGCAATACTCCGGTGGTTTGGCGGGATGTGCCTTGGGAGGTTCTAGAGGACCGTTTCGGAGCCTATATGAATCCGCAACAGTATTATAATCTGAGAGATCATATTTATGCCGATTTCCGATATTTATATACCAACGATTTAGGATGTATTGAGTTTTCGGGCCGGTATCCTGACAATCTTCTTGAGGAAATCAACAACTATTCCATCTGTGCCGGAGTGATTGCCAGAACGGAGCAGTTTGACATCATCCATTCTCATGATTGGTTGACCTATCCGGCTGGAATTCATGCGAAAAATGTCACCGGCAAGCCTTTGGTCATACATGTTCACGCGACGGATTTCGACCGCAGCCGGGGAAATGTCAATCCCGATGTGTATCGCATAGAGAAGGATGGGATGGACAATGCGGATCATATCATGTGTGTGAGCAATCTGACCCGTCAGACAGTTATCGAGAAGTATCATCAGGATCCGCGGAAAGTTTCGACAGTCCATAATGCCGTTGAGCCTGTCAGTCAGCAGATTGAAGAGCTGGAACCCGTCCGCAACATCGGCGAGAAAGTGGTGACATTCTTGGGGCGCATCACCATGCAGAAAGGTCCCGAGTATTTTGTCGAGGCGGCGTATAGGGTTCTCCAAAAAACGCAGAAAGTCCGTTTCGTCATGGCCGGCAGCGGGGATATGATGAATGCGATGATTTCTCTGGCCGCCAAACGTGGCATTGCTGACAAATTCTTTTTCCCCGGCTTCCAGAAAGGGCTTCAGGTTTATAAAATGCTGAAGTCGAGCGATGTGTATATCATGCCTTCTGTTTCGGAACCTTTCGGTATCTCTCCTCTTGAGGCGATGCAGGTAGGTGTGCCCTCCATCATATCCAAACAGTCGGGTTGCGCTGAGATTCTCAACAATGTCATCAAGACGGATTATTGGGATATCGACGCCATGGCCGATGCGATTTATTCTATCATCACTTATCCGGCTATGTATGATCATCTCCGCATTGAAGGCAAGCGGGAAGTCGATGAAATCAAGTGGGAATATGCCGGCCGGAAAGTCCGTGACATTTACGACAGAGTATTAGGTAAAAAATAATAAGCTATGAAGACGATTTGTTTTTATTTTCAGATTCATCAGCCGTTTCGTCTGAAACGATACCGCTTTTTCAATATTGGCGATGATCATTATTATTATGATGATTTCAGTAATGAGCAGATTATGCAGCGTATTGCCGCCAATTCTTTTCTGCCGGCCAACGAGCTGCTTAAAGAGATGATATTGGAGCATAAAGGAAAGTTCCGTGTGGCGTTTTCCATTTCCGGCGTGGCATTGGATCAGCTCGAACAGTATGCGCCTGAAGTGATTGAAAGTTTTCAGGACCTCGCCAAAACGGGTTGCGTGGAATTTCTGTCGGAGACGGATTCCCATTCTCTGGCCAGTCTGTGCGATGAGGAGGAATTCCGCCTGCAGGTGAAAAACCACAGTCGTCATATCGAGCGTCTGTTTGGATTCAAACCGGTCACATTCCGCAATACAGAGTTGATTTTCTCCGATGAAATCGGGGATATTGTGTCTTCTATGGGTTTCAAGACGGTGGTTACCAATGGTGCCAAGAACGTATTGGGATGGAAGAGCCCGAATTTTGTGTATCAGAGTTCCACCAACCCCAATTTGAAGGTGCTGCTCAGAAATAACAAGCTGAGTGACGACATCTCATTCCGTTTTTCCAACTATAATTGGAACGAATATCCCCTGACGGCCGACAAGTTCATTGACTGGATTGTCCGCACTCCTGATAATGAGCAGGTAATCAATCTGTTCATGAATTATGAGACTTTCGGAAATCTTCAGACGCGCGAAAGCGGCATTTTCGATTTTCTGCGCGCAATTCCTTATTTTGCCTTCCAGAACAAGATTGAGTTTCTGACGCCCTCTCAGGTATCGAAGAAACTGAAAGCTGTTGGACCCATCAGTATTCCGAACCCGATTTCTTGGGCGGATGAGGAGAATGACTTAAGCGCCTGGATGGGTAATGACCTTCAGCAGAATGCCTTAAACAAGTTGTATTCCGTAGCCGAAAGGGTGCATCTCTGCAAGGACCACAGGTTGCTTCAGGATTGGAAATACTTGCAGACCAGCGACCATTTCTATTACATGAGCACCAAAAAGATGACGGATGGAGGTGTGTATAATGTTTTCAGTCCCTACGATTCTCCTTTTGACGCATTCACTAATTATATGAACGTTTTGAGTGATTTTCTGGATCGTCTGGAAGCGCAGTTCCCCTCATCGGTGGATAATGAAGAGCTGAACTCGTTGCAGATTACCATTGAGAATCAGGAGAAAACGATTGCCGCTCTCGAGAAAGAAATCAAGAAATTGAAGAAAACAAAAGCCTCTTAGAAGCCGGGCTACTTGTAAATCACTTGATTCACAGGCATATCCCAAGAATCGCAGGGAATATGCTCAAGTAATTGAAAGGGAAAGCACAACCCGAGGGTCGGACAATTCAATTGGGGCAGGAGGCGGTCATAAAAGCCTTTTCCCCGCCCCAATCGATGTCCTTGCCGGTCGAATGCCATTCCCGGGATGAGTGCGAGCTCGATTTCGGAAGCGGCGATATCCTGTGTTGTATCCTGCTGCTCGGGTTCCAGAATCCCCCATTGGTTTTTATTCATCGAAACTTGTGCCTGGAAGGGCCGCAACAAAAGATGGTCTCCTTCCACAACGGGGAGAATCAGGCGTTTGCTTTCGCACCAGCGTTCCAGCAGCCCCGTGGTCAGCACTTCGTCAGGAAGGGAGTGGTAGAGCAGGATGGTCTGGCTCTGTTGCCAAAGAGGATGATTCTCGACGGTATGGCAAATATCCTCAGAACAGCGCAAAAGTTCCTCTTCGGAGCAAAGCTGCTTCCGTCTTCGGATTTCCGTACGCAGTTCCTTCTTGTTCAGAATATCCATAGGGCCCAGGTTTATTCGACGAAAGTCTTGAGCCCGTCCATGAGCGAAATAGCTTTCAGCAAGGTTTCATCGTCCTTCTGAAGCATCTCCCAAAATGCATCCTCATTTATGATGTTTCTGGCAATATAGGCGAATATCTGTGTGGCGACCTCTTTTCTGGAATCTTCCACTCCGTTACGGTCGTATGCGACACCCTTGGAGGTGGCATATTGCACAAAAGCTTCCATAAGATTCTGTTTCTCAAGATATTCGGTCATCGATTCGGAATTCTTGAAGGTGTTAAGTGTCTCGCGATGGGTGTCGGCATATCTTGCGGAAAACAGATAAACCAGATTCTTGTTGATGACATCGGTGTACCACTGTGAAGCTTGTGTCGTGTCAAGAGCGACAAAGTAGTCGGGCATGATTCCGCCGCCGCCATAAACGGTTCTTCCGTTGACTGTCTGGAATATCAGGCTGTCGTTCATGTGAATGCTGTCGGCAGAAGAGAATTCTCCGCGTTGGAAACGGTTGACCAGATCCATTTCGTAATCCTCAAAATCGCCTTTTTCGTAAGGTTTCTGAACACATCTTCCAGAAGGAATATAATAATGTGCCACAGTCAGCCGCACGGCCGATCCATCTTTGAACGGGATTTGCTGCTGCACCAAGCCTTTGCCGTATGAACGTCGTCCGACAATATAGCCACGGTCGTTGTCTTGAATGGCTCCTGCCAGAATCTCACTGGCGGAAGCGGACCATTCATCCATCAGAACAATCACGGGCATATCCATAAAAGCGCCTCGGCCATCGGAATAACTGTCCTCGCGGGGATATGATTTTCCCTCCACATAAAGCATCAGGCGATGACGGGGCAGCAATTCGTTGAGAATAGCCAATGCCGAACCCATCAGACCTCCCGGATTGCCGCGAAGGTCAATGATAAGCCGGTCGCAATTCTCTTCTTTTTTCAGGCGGTTGACGATGGTCAGAAACTCATTGTAGGTGGTTCTCGAGAAATTGCCGATTTTAATATAGGCGATGTTGTCTCCAATCCGATATGAGGCATCCACGCTGTTGACAGGAATATCGTCACGGATGAGAGAATACTGCAGAACTTCATCGGTGCCGTAGCGCAAAATACCCACATTGACCTTGGATTGTTTTTCTCCTCTCAAAGTCTTCAACACCAAATCATTATTGATTTTATCGCCGACAAAGGAACTGTCATTGATGGAGATAATCCGGTCTCCGGCTTTCAAACCGGCGCGCTCGGCAGGTCCGCCGTTGACGATGGCCACCACGCGCACCGTATCTTCGCGGATGTTGAACTGAATACCGACGCCGCTGAATGAACCTTCGATGTCCTCATTGGCTTTGGCAAGATCTTCCGCCGTGAGATAGACAGAATGCGGATCGAGTTCTTCCAAGGTGATGGGAATCAGTTTTTCGATGAGAGCTTTGTCATCCACGTCTTCCACATATTTATTGGAAATAAGGTTCAAAAGCGCGTCAAGTTTGTTGAGCCCTACATAATTGGCACGGGGGTGAAGTTGTTCTCTGACCCTTACCACACCGGCGCCCACGAAAAAGCCGATGACTGCGCAGACAATCACGATAAGACTGACCTTGAGGAATGAAGATTTCATAGTACGTTATAACAATTGTTTATCACAAAAATCCACTTGTATGCCGGCCCGTTCGAGCAGGCGCAGGCCATCATCCAGCCGGTATGGCTCGCCGTAAACAACGCGGCGTATTCCTGCCTGGATGATGAGTTTCGCACATTCGATGCAAGGAGATGCCGTCACGTAGATGATCGCCCCTTCGCTGCTGTTGTGCGAGCGGGCCACTTTGGTGATGGCGTTGGCTTCGGCGTGCATGACGTAGGGTTTGCTGTGGTTGTTGTCGTCCTCGCAAATATTCTCGAAACCGGAAGGTGTTCCGTTATAACCATCGGAAATGATGCGTTGGTCCTTGACTATCAAAGCACCCACCTGACGACGTTCACAATAGGAGTTCTCGGCCCAGATCAGAGCCATTCTCATATATCGTTTGTCCAAAATTTCCTGTTTATCCATAGATAAAGGACTAGGTGTTTCATTTAGTTACTTAATACCGTTCACTTTCAAAAGCGACTCAATTCCAGCATCCTGGCCTCTGAAACGACGATACAGTTCCTGAGCGTCTTCGGTACCGCCCTTGCTCAGAATGTTGGTCCGGAAACTCTCGGCCCGTTCAAGATCGAAGACGGCATTTTCCGTGTAATGACAGAAAGCGTCCGCTGCCAATACTTCCGCCCATTTGTATCCGTAATATCCGGCAGCATAGCCTCCATTGAAAAGGTGAGTGAATGCGGTGGACATGCAAAGATCATTATATTCCGGCAACAGGTCGACAGGGGCCATGGCCTGATGCTCAAAATCACGCACATCACCCTCAAAAGGCTCAGTAATGGTATGGTAAGCCATATCCAGATAATCAAAACCCAACTGACGGACGCAAGCGTATGCGACATTGAAATTGTTGGCGTCTTTGACCTTCTGAATCAATTCCATAGGAATTTTCTCACCCGTCTGGTAATGAACGGCAAATTGGTCGAGAAATTCTTTCTCTGAAGCCCAGAATTCCATAATCTGAGACGGAAGTTCGACGAAATCCTGCGCCACATTGGTTCCGGCTAAAGCGCCATAGGTGACATTCGAGAGCAAGCCGTGCAGACAATGGCCGAACTCGTGCAGGAAAGTGCAGAGCTCGTCAAAAGTCAGCAACGAAGGCTTGTCTGCCGTGGGAGGAGTGAAATTGGTGTTCAAAGTGATGAACGGACGTTCCATTTTCCCGTTTCTGCAACTTTGCGGTCTGACATCGTTCATCCAGGCACCGGATTTCTTTTCAGGGCGCGGGAAGAAATCGGTGTACAGAAGGCCGATGTATTCTCCATTGCGGTCAAATACTTCGTATGCGGTGACATCCTTATGCCAAACCTGAATCTTTTTGTTTTCTTTGAAAGTGAGTCCGTAAAGTGTGTGCGCGAGTCCGAACACTCCTTTTCTCACGTTCTCCAATTCAAAATACGGACGCAGCATCTCATCGTTCAGGTCGTATCGCATATCCTTGAGTTTGTTGGAATAATAACTCCAATCCCAAGGTTCAATCTGGAAGTTCTGATGCTCCAATCCCAAGGCGAAACCCTGAACGGCGGCGGCTTCCTGTTTGGCTACCGGATAATAGGCCTCTTTCAAATCGTTCACGAGTTTATAGACGGTCTCGTTGTTTTTGGCCATTTTGCGCTTCAGTTTGTAGGTTGCATAATCGGGGTAGCCCAGAAGATTGGCCAAGGCCAAGCGGGAATTGACGATTTCCTTGACAATTGGCAGATTGTCATATTCACCGCCCACGGCACGTTGCATGTAAGCGGCATAGATTTCGTGACGGAGATCGCGGTTGTCGGCATATTTCATGAGATTGCGGTAACTGGGAGCGCTCAAGTCGATAATCCATCCCTCCAATCCTTTGGCTACGGCCTTTTCGTGTGCGGCATCCAACACATCCTGTGGAAGGCCTTTCAGCAACTCAACGTCTGTAATATGTTTCTGATAGGCGCTGGTCGCTTTCAGGCAGTTCCGGCCGAAAGTCAAGGTCAGGGTGCTCAAGCGGTCACTCAAACGCCGGAACTCTTCTCTGTCCTTGCCTTCGAGAGTGGCGCCGTTGTCAAGGAAATCCAGATAAATCTCTTCGAGAAGTTTATTCTGCTCAGTGGTGAGATTGAGTCTCCCGCGCTGGTCGTATATGATTTTCACCCGTTTGAACAATCCCTCATTCAGAGAAATATTGTTGAAATGCTCCGAAACCATCGGAGTGATGACGGTGGCGGCTTTCATGAAGTCGTCATCGGCCATGTTGCTCCTGAGAATGGCATAAACCGCATACACCCGTTCGAGCATTTGGCCGGAAGCCTCGTATGCCTCGATGGTGTTGGCGAAAGTCGGTGCGGCGGGATTATCCACGATTTTGCTGATTTCCGCATCGTGGGCTTTGATGGCGGCTTCCATGGCGGGAACCAGATGCTCTGCCTTGACTTCTGCTAACGGGAGCGTTTGTCTATATGTTTTTTTGTTGGAAATCAGTGGATTGGCAGCTTGAATAGTGGTTGATGCGATGATGGCTGACATAAGAAGGAATCGGTAAATTTTCATAATGAACGAATTTATTCTAATTTAATTGATGATTCAGCATGATAATCGGAAAGGGAACAGAGAAAACTCTGTAAAACTTTTGGACTGAGCTGGAACATCCGGAGCAATCCTTCCTGATCGATATACATCAAATGGCAATCCGTTTTGGCGTAGATGGCCGGGCAGGAAATATTTTTCTCTCCGAAAATCCGTTCAACAGCCAATTGCGCCGGTGCGTTCAGGATGGTTCCGCCTTGTTGAGTGATGCTTCCTTCCAGCAGGAACAGCAAACCTTTGCTGTGTGTGTCAGCCTCTAAGATGCATGCCCCGGCCGGTACTTTCTCAAAATCCAGACAAACCTTGGTCAGCAAGGTGAAAAGTTCATCCGTGCTGCAGTTTTGAAAGATTGGGAACCGTGAATAAGACTCGAAAATGGCCATGAAACAAAAGTTCAATTATTTTTCTGCGAAATTACATAACTTTTCGGAGAAGTCTGTACATTTGCATCAAAATTCATTATTTATGACATTTGACATTCACGAAATCTTGGGGGCTTTTATAGTCCTGTTTGCTATTCTGGATATATTCGGCGGTGTTCCTATCATCATTGATGTCGAAAAGAAGGCCGGCTTCCTCCATCCTATGAGAATCACTCTTATCTCATGGGCATTGCTTGTGGGTTTCTATTATATGGGTGATGCTGTTCTGTCATTGTTCGGCGTTAATATCAGTTCGTTTGCCGTGGCGGGTTCCATCGTTATTTTCGCTGTGGCGGCTGAGATGATTTTCGACATTCAGGTGTTCCGCTATGACAATGGCGCGGAAGGTGTCTCCTCCATTGTTCCCTTGGTGTTCCCTTTGATTGTCGGGGCCGGTTCATTCACCACCTTGCTTTCGCTGAAGGCCGAGTATCACACCTGCAACATCATGATAGGTCTGTTTCTCAACATGGTGGTGATATATGTGGTCTTGAAATGTGTCCATTTCATCGAGAAGATTTTGGGACGCGGAGGCTTATATACCATCCGTAAATTCTTCGGAATCATCTTGCTGGCGGTGGCCGTAAAGCTTTTCACGGCCAACCTGGGCTCGTTGCTGAATTAGTAATCAGTGAAGTGAGATACTGTTGATGACTTCCTCTCCGATGGCCTCGTTCAGTTTTTTGATGAGGCTGGTCCGCATCTGCAGCAATTCATAACGCACAATGGCGGATTTGACGTGCAGGCACAGAGTCTTCTGACGGATGAAGAGATGGTCGGTCTTGGAAGCCAGCTCCTTTCCGACAATATCAGGCCATAAGGATATCAGCCGTGTCTCGTTCAGTTTGGTATCCAGATGTTGTTCATGCAGTACCTGTCGCAGTACCTGCTGAAGGGTTTCGGTGTTTTTTCTTCTCATAAGGCGCTTCGGGTGTTCTCCATCGGATAGGATTCGATTTTCCCCTGTTCTATCCGGAATAGTCTGTATCCTTTCTCGAAGCGGCCGAGGTAGTCCGAGAAGAAATCAAGATGAGTGTCGGTGATGAAAATCTGCCCGAAGGAATCGGAAGAAACGATGGACAACAGATTCTCCACCCGGTGGCTGTCGAGTTTGTCGAACAGGTCGTCCAGGAGCAGAATGGGAGCCTGGCCGACAGCATTTTTCAAAAAGTCGTATTGGGCCAGTTTCAGGGCGATCAGATAAGATTTGTTCTGTCCTTGCGAGCCGACACGTTTGATGGGGTAACCGTCCATCGTCATATCAAGGTCGTCCTTGTGGATGCCGTGGGTCGTAAAACCGAGAATGAGGTCTTTTTCGCGGCTCCGTCTCAATTGATTCTCCAAATCGCCGTCATCCAGATGGGAATGGTAAGCCAAGTTCACCTGCTCGTCTTTTCCGGAGATAAGTTTGTCGTAGCGGTTGAAGACGGGAATGAAATCCTCTACGAATTCCTTGCGTTTCCGATAAATGAAACCGGCATATTCGGAGAGCTGCGCGTCATAGACATCGAACAGGGACGATTCGCGGCTCATCTGCTCGTTTTTCAGCAGGGCATTCCGTTGGGCCAGCGTCCTGTTGTATGCGACAAGTGCCGAGGTATAGGCAGCATCGGACTGCGCTATGGTCATGTCGAGAAATCGCCGTCTGTCGTCGCTGCCCTCCCGTATCAGAGCCTCATCTGCCGGCGAAATGATGACAAGAGGAATCTGTCCGATATGCTCCGAAAGGCGTTCGTAAATTTTCTTGTCGTGTTTGAAAACCTTTTTCTGTTTCCGCTTGATGCCGCAATAATACTCCACCGGCCGCTCATCCTTGATATATTCTCCTTGGAGGACCAGAAACTCGGCGTCATGCAGAATGTTTTGGGAATCTATGGCATTCGAATGGCTTTTGCAGAAGGAGAGATAATATATGGCATCCAGGAGATTGGTCTTGCCCTGCCCGTTCCGCCCGAAGAAACAATTGAGCCTCGGCGAAAAATCCAGCGTGGCTTCTTCTATGTTTTTATAGTGTATGACGGACAATTTTTGCAGGTACATAAACTCAAACTTTGACAAAATGCATACAAAAGTAAGAATTTTTTCCTTGTATGCTTTCGAAATAGAGTGAAATGGCCTATTTTTGCAGGCTAAAAATTCAGAATAATCATTTCATCATTAATTATGGCAAATAACAAACCGGCCTCCAAGGCTGAAGAAAACAAAGGCGACATTCAGAATGTCAACGAGGCTCTTTCCTCGACCGAGCAATTTATTGAGAACAACCGCAAAGCCCTGCTTATCGCATTGTTGGCAGTTATTGTGGTTGTGGCATTGGTCCTTCTCTATAAGAACAGTTATCTGGCTCCCAAACAGAAAGAGGCTGCCGAGCTGATGTTCAAGGGTGAATCCTATTTCGGATTGGATTCTCTTGAGATCGCTTTGAATGGCGATGGTGATGAATACCCTGGTTTTGAGGCTATTGCTGACGATTACAAAATGACCAAGTCCGGTAAGCTGGCCAACGCATACGCCGGTCTTTGCTATAAAGGTCTCGGTGATTATGAAAACGCAATCAAATGCCTTACGAAGGTCAAAACCAAAGACATAATGGTCAGCCCGTCGTTTATCGGCGCTGTCGGTGACTGCTACGTGGAACTGGGTCAGAACGAAAAGGCTATTCCTTATTTCATGAAAGCCGCCGGCATCCACAACGATCTGCTGGCTCCTATCTATCTTATGAAGGCCGCACGTGTTTACGAGGCTATGGGCAACAATGCCAAGGCGCTGTCGGTTTATGAGACGCTCAAATCCGAATATCCTCTTTCACAAGAAGGTACGGAGGTTGATAAATATATCGAGCGCGTCAAGAAAAGCCTTTAATTGAATAAGATGCTGTTTAAATTTGTCCGATAGAGATTTTTCTGGACATTCCGAGTGGATTTTTCCCGTTTTCCGATGACGGATAGCGGGC
>JAZRWU010000098.1:0-6686 GCA_045599885.1 Bacteroidales bacterium
GATCAGTTGATGCACTATCCCGCCATTGAGTATGACCCCGAACTCAAACTTCTTGACTATAAATATTATGTCAAAGTCTCATCCAAGCAACAGGTTGAACAACTCTATGCGGAAATGACTGATTTGGACAATTACATTCCGAGTTATCCTTATTTCGCCAGCGACAATGACGTTGAGACGGTCGTCATCCACACAATGAGAGAGGTCCTTGAGAATCATTGGTCACTTGAATATGATTCTGCTCACCATGAGGCAACCAAACAAAAAATCAGAAATTTGCTAAACACCTATCCACAGACCATCGAACTCACCTGGGAGTATAAAGGTTTTCAGTTCAAGACCATCGGCATTCTTTCTGTCAACACCAATCTTATCGTGTTTGAGCCCGTGGATTATTATCAAAGACGCTTTTATTCGCGCAGCGCCAAAGTCGTTCTGCCAAGGACACGAAGTATGGCTCCTGAAACGGATGTGTTGAAATACAACATTGAACATAAAACCGAATATAATAGCTATTCGGGAATTATCAGGGCCGGTGTCGTTTTCACACTCTACGGTCAATTTGTTAGAGAAGACAAGTTGTATAAACAAATAGTAAGTAGAAGAGTGACAGAACAAATATCGAATCCTGATTCCATTAATTATGAGGTCCTGATTGAATATCACACGGACCCGATCATACCAGGAGATCACAGCAGCACATCAATGGCCTACGCGTGTGCAATAGGAGGTGTCGGGCAAGGTCTGGCGGCCAATTATTCAGGTGGAAATGCCGGATACCATGTGAGAAACGCTTTATCAAGCACCTCTGGCTACGACCATATTACAGCAGATTTGTTGGAAAAAGATGAATGAAAGAAAGAAACAGTTATTATCATATCAAACTATCACATTTACAATGAAAACAATCTCCATTTTGATGCCGGTGGCTCTTGTCGCCATGGTTGGCGTCTGCTCCTCCTGCGGCAATCCCGGAGTTCCTGATGACCCCAAACCCGAAGGTCCCTGGGTGGATCAGTTGATGCACTACGAGGCGATAGAGTACGACCCTGATTTCAAATTGTTGGATTACCGGTATTATGTCAAAGTCTCGTCACAAGCGCAGGTTGAGCAACTCTATGCTGAAATGACCGATTTGGACAACTACATCCCAAGTTATCCTTACAATGACGATTTCCAGACAGTGGCCATCCGAACCGTAAGAGAGAATATCGACAACCATTGGCGTCCATCTCTCGACTCTGCGCATTACGAAGTGAACAAGAAGGAAATCAGAAGGTTGCTCAACACATATCCACAGACCATCGAACTCACTTGGGAGCACAAAGGTTTCCAGTTCAAAACCATTGGAATCTTGTCGGTAAACACCAATCTGATTGTATATGAGCCTGTGGATCAATTTTTAATGAGAGGATATTCCCGTACCGTTAAAGTCGTTTTGCCAAGGACAAGGAGTACAGTTCCGGAAGAAATGGCAGAATTGAAATACAGCATCAATCATGACATTGAGTATCTTGATAATTCAACACGAATCACTGCTGGAATCACATACACAGTATATGGCCAATACATCCGAGGAGACCATTTGTACAAACAGATTGTAAGCAGTAGGGTATCCGAATGGACTAACAATCCTGATTCGACTGTTTATCAAGTCCTTTTCGGCTCTCATCAGGACCCTATCATCCCAGGAGATCACAGCAGTACCTCATTTGCATACGCATGCGCAATTGGTTATGTAGGCCACGGACTGACAGCAAATTATGTTGGTGGGAACGAGGGCTTTCGTGTAAGCCATGCTCTGGAATCCACCTCTGGCTACGACCATATTACTGCAGATTTGTTGGAAAAGGATAAATAAATGAATGACTGAAAAAAAGTTATTATCATATCACATGTACAATCAATCAATACTTCGTTAATTTTATAAAAGTTACGCCACGGCTCTGACGCCGTAGAATAAAAGTTCTTTGAAATCATTGTTATTTAATCGCAAGTTCGGGCGTTTACCGGACATTGCAATAAATCGATCCACCATTGCAGCATTGTGCAGCAGGGTTTTTGTCGAGCCGACGGAAAGATTGATGTTTTCCCGCCGAGCATAGGCCCTGGCAACGTTGATGGATGAGCCAGTCGAAAGCCTTCCTGAAGTTCTGGCGGAACCTGCTCTCACACGACCTTCCGAGCTTCGCCATAGTGGTGAAGTTGATGTGTCCTTTGTTTGTAAGATAAAGTTCCATGGTCTCGATGAAGAAAGTTCGAAAAGATTTGCCTATATTTGTCTGGCTGGAGAGAGCCTTCGAAACGATCTCTCTGAGCTGGGTAAGGAGCTTGACAGTCATCATGCCAACTTGTTGTTTAGAAACTCTAAGTTGGTGACCATCAAGCACTTATCCAAATTTTTCAGCCATTATTTTCGCGATTATTTAACATTAGTTTCGGCTCTTGTTCTATGCCGTAAAAGACGTGCCGCAAAGCACCTTCTGACGGGCTATTGCATTACAAGTGATTGAAAATTATATAGTTATTAAATTTTTAACAAACTATTGTTAGCGCATATTTCCCTTTTAAATAAACGTCCAATGAGAAAATCCATTCTGCTCCTTCTGTGCTGTCTGCTGGTGACTTGTATATCGGCAGAGCAGACTTCGGTGTTTTGTGTAAACGGATTGTATTATAAGCCATACGCCCGACGTGCCGTGAGCCTCGTGAATCCAGCCAATCAAAATATTCAATATCAGGGAGATATCGTGATTCCTGCCAAAGTGCGGTACGGAAAACGGAAGTACAAGGTGGTGGACATCGATGCCACAGCCTTTTCCGATTGTGACAAGCTGAAATCGGTCACCCTTCCCTACACTGTCAAAAGCATTGGGGTGTTCTGTTTTCTGAACGACAGTTCCCTCACGGAAGTTGTATTGCCCAAAAAGCTCAAACGCCTCGGAGCCTGTGCATTCGCCTATTGCCGATCTCTGGAACAATTGAAGTTGCCCGGAAGCTTGGAAGAGATAAACGAGTCTCCCTTTATGCAAAGCGGATTGAAATCATTGGATATCAGTGCCCTGGATTCTCTGTTCCCGGAATTGTGCTCATCTTGCACCCAATTGGAGACGGTTGTCCTGCCCAAAAACACCACTCAATTGCCCAAAGGCTGTTTCAGTGGCTGTACCTCCTTGAAGAATATTGATTTATCGTCCATCGTCACTATCGATGATTATGCCTTGGCCAGCCTGCCTTTTGACACCCTGATTCTTCCGCCGACATTGAAAACGATGGGAAAAGCCGCATTCGCATATTGTAAGAATCTGGAATACATCGAATTGCCGGAATCGCTCGAATCCATAGGATGTCAGGCTTTCGCAGGTTGCAGCCGCCTCAAATCCCTCCGAATTCCCGGCAGTGTGACCTATATTGACGGCAGGGATCTGCTGTTTGACTGCGGCGCTTTGGAAAGTCTGGAAATCTCCCCCGACAACCCCCATTATTATTCGCACGGCACAGCCATTTATTCCAAAGCCGACAGCAGTCTCGTAGCCCGGAAGTACGGTCCCCAAAGCCAAGTCCCACAGTGAGAACCTGTTCTGAGATAGCCGCCGTCTTGTCCAAAAAAGGCCGCAAATAGCAAAGCCGACCCATCGCTGCATCCATGGCAGAAAGGGGCCGGCTTACATTTTTCTCAATCGAAACTCAATACTGTTCTTTCTCGTTGGGGAAATCGCAGGCTTTTACGTCCTTGATGTAACGAGAGGTTGCGTCGATGATGGTGCCCTGCAGATCGGCGTAACGGCGCAGGAAACGCGGGGAGAAATTCTGCGTGATGCCTAACATGTCGTGAACCACCAGCACCTGACCATCGACCTTGGGACCGGCACCGATTCCGATGACGGGAATCTGAAGCGAAGCGGAGACCTCACCGGCCAAAGCCGCGGGAATTTTCTCCAAAACAAGTGCGAAGCAACCAAGCTCCTGCAGCAACAATGCGTCTTCGCGAAGCTTTTGAGCCTCAGCCTCTTCTTTCGCACGAACGGCATAAGTCCCGAACTTATTGATAGACTGAGGAGTAAGTCCCAAATGGCCCATCACGGGAATGCCAGCGCAGAGAATACGCTCAATAGACTCCCGTATTTCGCTTCCGCCCTCCAATTTGACGGCATCGGCGTGCGTTTCCTTCATAATACGGATGGCGCTGGCCAAAGCTTCCTTGGAATTTCCCTGATAAGAACCGAAGGGCATATCGACTACGACCAAAGCTCTCTTGACGGCGCGGGTCACCGATTTGCCGTGATAAATCATCTGATCCAGGGTGATGGGAAGCGTCGTGGCATTGCCGGCCATCGTATTGGAAGCCGAATCGCCCACCAGAATCACATCCATTCCAGCCTGGTCAATCAAGGTGGCCATGGAATAATCGTAGGAAGTAAGCATGGCTATTTTCTCTCCGCGCTGCTTCATTTCCAACAAGCGACGCGTAGTCACTTTTCTGACATCCTCATTCATTATTGCTGACATAAGGGTAATTGTTTCTGTTTTGCGGGAGCAAAGGTAGGGCTAAATTTTGACAATATCCGTTTTGACATCACTTTTTCCATTGCGACTGCATCCAGTCAAGGCCCTGACGATGCGTTTCAGGGAAACGCCAATGGCCCGAAATGGGCGTATTCACCACCACTTTCGGGGCTTGCACCCTATTGACAGCCGCACAGACCGAAGTAGGCGGACAGGTATCGTCGTTGAAGCCGAAAGAATAGAAACCGGGGCATTGGATACGTTTGGCAAAATTGGCCACATCGTAATACGACAGGGTTTCCAGCACTTGCTCCTGCGGCAAATCCGAACGGAAATCCCCATCGCGGTAGAAACCGGGCCAACCTCCTGCCCTGCCCGCCGTATAACCGCTCATATCGCACATAGCCGGATAAAAAGCCGCCAGAAAAGTGACCCGCGGATCCAAACCGGCCGTCACCATCGACAAAGCGCCTCCCTGACTGCCGCCTGTCACACCGACATTCTTACCGTCAAACTGAGGCAGCGAGACCAGGAAGTCGATGCAACGGACGCAAGACGCATAAATTCTTTTGTAGTAATACTCATCGCGGCTTTCGACACCGCTGAACTGATAATCTCCGAGTTTCGAGCGGAAAGCGGCCAAAAGGCTGTCCGAAGGATTCATCGGGATGCCATTCACACCAATGGAGAACACGATATAGCCTTCGCGGGCATAATCCGGGCTGGGCGGAATGCGTTTGACCCCGGCTCCCGGCGGATTGAACAACACCGGATGCTTCTGACCGTCACGGGGTTGGGAAAGATAGCCGTAGATATAATTTCCTTTCTCATAACTCTGCAAGCGGACGGCAAATGTCTCCACTTCCCCATCGGAATATTCCGGCACCGGCGTCAACTCGTATTCCATAGGGACTTTGGCGGCTTTTTTAAGCGTTTTACACCAGAAATCATCAAAATCGGCCGGTTCCCCGACGCTGGGAAGGATGTTCCAAGGGCTGAAGGCCAGTTTGAGATTGCCGTTATAACTTTCTCCGGCCACTTCAAAACGGAACTTGGCATAGCGGAAACCGGGTTCTTTCATCGTACCGACAGAAAAGACCGCCACTCCGTCGTGAAAAACCGCGGTTCCTATCGTATCTACCGCCTGACGGTCGTTCCCGGCGCTGAAACTCAGACTCACACCGTCGAGACCGGCTCCGCCCGCACTGGCGGTCACGCGCAGACAGCCCGCTTCGCCCACTTCGAACACCGCATCGGCATGGGTGGCGGAATAAGTATAGGTCAGATAAGGCAACGGAGCCTTGGAAATCTGGGCCGACAACGGACATAAAGCCGTCAGAAAAGCCAGCAGAAGCGACAAATTTCTTCTCATGATTTTTTGGATTGGATTTTGGATTGGATGAAGCCCAGCAGGTCCATACGGCGGTTGAGCTCACACCACGACAAGACAATGCTCCAAAGGCAGATGAGACCGCCGAGCACATAATTCCAGACGGCCGGGAGCAGCATCACGGCCAGGAAACAAAGCGTCAGCAAAAGCATCTGACGGGCCGAGACCGACAGAAATGAAGCCGTAAAGCTAAAACCGTAACGGAGATGCGCCACCACATATTCCTGAATCAGATAAATCAGATTGCTCGCCACGTAGGCGATGCCCAGACCGGTCCAACCGCCCCAGACGTATGCCAGCATATTGAAGGCAAGAATATAGAGATTGGAGGCCAACTCGTTGAGGATAAAGGTTTTCATATCGCCTTTGGCTATCAGCTGATACGAAATCGCCCAAGAAGCCGCTCTGAAAATCATACCCATGGCTGCCCAGCGCATAAAAGGAACTATCGGCAGGAAACTGCGGTTGTAGAGTATCAGAATGGCGAGAGGCGTCAGAGTAAGGAAAACGCAGAGGATAGGCGCCAGCACGAGTGAGGCGATTTCCGCCTGTTGGTTGATGAGTTCGCGGCAACGGGCATTGTCGTGGTTCACACCGGTCAGACGAGGATAATAATCGGTGCTCATAGCCGTGAAAACCAGTCCTACATAGTTGTTGACAATGGCGAAACCGGCCACGTACAAACCCACACTGTCGGAACCGCCACGATGGTTGATAAAGGCTTTCACCGCATAGGAGACTCCCGTCACCAGAATACCGTTGAGCGTCATGACCAAGCCCATACGGAGCA
>JAZRWU010000099.1:0-1204 GCA_045599885.1 Bacteroidales bacterium
GAACAGCTGAACGTGAAGAGAAGACCGCCGGGAGCTATAAGTTTAAGCGCTTCAAGATTGATGTAATGGTAGCCGAGAAGACCGTTGTGGAGGTTATGCCTGTTCTTGACAAAAGCCGGCGGATCCAGAATGATGAGGTCGAAGCTGCCTGGAGAAACAGAACGGAGGAAATCCTTCATGTCGGCTACGACGCAAGGATGTTCGGAAGGCTCGAAATGATTGAGTCTGAGATTTTCTGCAGCAGTCTCAATGGCCTTTTTGGAACAATCGACGGTGGTGACTTGGGTGGCGCCGCCTTGCAGGGCGGAAACAGAAAATCCTCCTGTATAGGAAAAAGCGTTCAGAACACGATGACCGGCGGCGAGATGCCGGACCAAATCGCGGTTGTCGCGCTGATCGAGGAAGAAGCCGGTTTTCTGGCCTTTCTCCCAATCTACGAGATAGGAGGAACCGTTTTCCAAAACCACTTGCGGACAATGTCTCACAGAGGTGTCACGCTGATATAGATAATGGTCATGCTGGTCGGCGAAAGCTTTCCCCATCCGTTTGAGCGCCTCTTCGCTTTTGCTGTATACGGCCTCAAGAGTCAGCCCTTCCACTTGGAGAAGAGCTGCGCAGATGAGTTCGAGATGCAGCGCCATACCTTCGGTTTGAGCCTGAACCACAGCGGTTTGACTATAAATATCAATCGTCAGGCCGGGCAGCCCGTCGCCTTCGGAATGTACCAGACGGTAGCAGTCGGTGTCGGGATTATGGGTCAGACCGAGCCGCTGACGCAAGGCATAAGCCGTTTGGAGGCGTTCGAGAAAGAAAGCCTGGTCGATGAGCCGGTTTTCGAAACATAGCATCTTGACGGCGATGCTGTCGGGCTCGCAAAATCCGGTCCCGAGGATTTCTCCCTGATAATTGCAGACACTGACGGTATCGCCGGCTTGAAGTCCGGCGGCCGCTTCGAGAACAGCTCCGGAGAAGACCCAGGGATGACGGCGGCGCAGCGCTTCGTCTTTGCCTTTGTTCAGACGGATGATGGGGTAGAGTGCGTCCATAAGAATAATCTGTTTGGATGACAAAGATACGAATCTTGGATGCAATATTGACCATTCCGGAAAATGTCTTTAATTTTGTCCGGTTCATGTATCAGTCAAATGGCAATACGTTATGCAATAATAGGAACGGGCGGCATCGGCGGATATTACGGCGGCCG
>JAZRWU010000100.1:0-40768 GCA_045599885.1 Bacteroidales bacterium
ATCTTGGCGACCATAGCCTTGGCTCTGGCAGCGGCCTCCACACGTCCCTGGGGAAGCAGAGCCAGTTGGCTGACCTTGGCCGATACGAACAACATAGCCGAACCGTTCTTACAAGCGGCCACACATGCGCCACAACCGATACAGGAAGCAGCATCCATCGCCAAATCAGCATTCACCTTGGAAATAGGAATGGCATTGGCATCCGTGCCACCACCCGTATTGACGGAAACATAACCACCGGCTTGGATAATCTTGTCGAATGCACTGCGGTCAACCATCAAGTCGCGGATTACGGGGAAACCGTGCGAACGCCAAGGCTCAATGGTAATGGTCTCACCATCTTTGAATTTACGCATGTGGAGCTGACAAGTGGTAATGTCCTCGTCGGGTCCATGAGGATGACCATTGACATACAAAGAACACATACCGCATATACCTTCGCGGCAATCGTGATCAAAAACCACCGGTTCTTTGCGTTCATCAATCAACTGCTCGTTGAGTTGATCCATCATTTCGAGGAAAGAACTGTCCGTAGAGACATTGTTCAATTTGTAAGTCTCAAAAGCACCTTTCGCTTTAGGACCTCTCTGACGCCAGACTTTGAGCGTGATATTAATAGTTTTATCCATTGGTTTACTTGTAATTGCGTTGTTGTACCTTGGTGAATTCGTAGTTCAGATCCTCCTTGAGCAATTCGGGTTCACTGTCTTCGCCGGTGTATTTCCAGCAACCTACGTACATATATTTATCATCCTGACGGAGAGCCTCACCCTCAGAAGTCTGATATTCTTCGCGGAAGTGACCGCCGCAGGATTCCTCACGATGCAGAGCGTCGCGCGCCATCAATTCGCCAATCTCGATAAAGTCTGCCAAACGGAGAGCCTTCTCAAGCTCGGTATTCATATCTTTTCCATCACCGGGAATAAAGACGTTGCTCCAGAATTCCTTTTTGATTCTCTTAATCTCCTCAAGACCTTTTTTAAGACCTTCAGCCGTACGGCCCATACCTACGAAATCCCACATAATGAGACCCAATTCCTTATGAATGGAATCCACAGAACGTTTTCCCTGAATAGCCATCAGCTTTTCGATGCGGGCATTGACGCCCTTTTCGGCGGCGACGAACTCAGGAAGATCGGTCGAGAAGCGCGGCGTACGGATTTCATCGGCCAGATAATTCTGGATAGTGTAGGGGAGAACAAAGTAACCGTCGGCCAAACCCTGCATCAAGGCAGAAGCACCCAAACGGTTGGCTCCGTGATCGGAGAAATTGGCCTCGCCGATACAGAACAGACCGGGGATGGAGGTCTGAAGTTCGTAATCGACCCAAATACCACCCATGGTATAATGGATAGCTGGGAATATCATCATCGGATTCTCATAGGGATCCACATCCGTTATCTTCTGATACATCTGGAAAAGGTTGCCGTATTTGTCGGCGACAACATTCTTTCCAAGGCGGCTGATAGCATCACTGAAATCAAGGAAAACAGCCAGACCGGTATTATTCACGCCATAGCCGGCATCACAACGCTCTTTGGCGGCACGGGAGGCGACATCGCGCGGAACAAGATTTCCGAAAGCCGGATAACGGCGTTCCAGATAGTAATCACGGTCTTCTTCAGGAATATCGCGGCCCTGAAGTTTTCCAGCCTGAAGAGCCTTGGCATCTTCGAGTTTCTTGGGAACCCAAATACGGCCATCATTACGCAAAGACTCCGACATAAGAGTCAGCTTGGACTGATTGCTTCCGTGAACGGGAATACAAGTCGGATGAATCTGGGCATAACAGGGATTGGCGAAATAAGCACCTTTTTTATACACCTGCCAAGCGGCGGATCCGTTCGAACCCATGGCATTGGTCGAAAGGAAGAACGTATTGCCGTAACCGCCGGTACCGATAACAACGGCATGAGCCGCATATCTTTCAATCTTACCGGTAATCAGGTTGCGGACGATGATACCGCGGGCCTTGCCGTCGATAATGACGAGATCCAGCATCTCACGACGGGTGAACAACTTGACACTTCCCTTCTTGACCTGACGGCTCAATGCCGAATAGGCACCCAGAAGAAGCTGCTGGCCGGTCTGACCTTTAGCGTAGAATGTACGCGAGACCTGAGCTCCACCGAACGAACGGTTGGCAAGAGATCCGCCGTATTCGCGGGCAAAAGGAACTCCTTGGGCCACACATTGGTCGATGATATTATTGGACACCTCGGCCAGACGATAGACATTGGCTTCGCGGGCGCGGTAATCACCGCCTTTGATGGTGTCATAATACAAACGATAGACAGAGTCACCATCGTTCTGATAATTCTTGGCAGCATTGATACCGCCTTGAGCCGCGATAGAGTGAGCACGACGGGGAGAATCCTGAATACAGAAATTCAACACGTTGAATCCCATTTCGCCCAAAGAGGCGGCTGCTGAGGCGCCAGCCAGGCCGGTTCCGACCACAATGATATCCAAACGACGCTTGTTCGACGGATTCACCAATTTCTGGTGCGCTTTGTAATTCGTCCATTTCTCAGCCAAGGCTCCCTCGGGAATCTTGGAATCGATTTTAATAGTTTCGGTACTCATGTCTTATCAGCAAAAAAGATTCATAATCAAATAATACAGAGGGATAAGGAAGAACAGGCCGCAAACGAGCGTCGAATAGATTCTTGAAATGCATTTGAGGCGAGGCAACCATTTGTTGTTGTTCCAGCCAATTGTCTGGAAGGCGCTCCAGATACCATGATTGAGATGGAACCAGAGAGCGGCAAGCCAAATCATATAAAGCACGCAATACAAAGGATGAGAGAACAGACTTTGTACAAAGGCGGCTCCTGTCATGGCCAATTCCTTGCCCATCAGTTCCTGTAGCTGCATTTTGTACCAGAAATTAAGCAGGTGCAATACCAGGAAACCTACAATGACAATACCAAGGACCAACATATTCTGTGAAGACCATTCCACACCCTTCGGGCGATCCGTGACAGCATAACGTTCCCGTCCGCGAGCCTGATAATTGCGGAATGTCAAGACAAAAGCGAAAATGAAATGAAGAACTACCAGCAAAGCCAATCCGAGAGTACCGACAACGGCATACCAATTGGCTCCCAAAAACTCACAAATCGCATCATAAGCATTGGGTGAGATCACCACAAAAATGTTCATGATGGCGTGGAAAGTGAGGAAGATGACAAGTGCTCCTCCCGTAATGCTCTGAATGAGCTTTCTTCCAATGGAAGAAGTTTTGCAAATACCCATAGAAATTAATTTATTGATTGATAATAATATACATTAAATACAAGCTCCATTGGGGCTACATAGTTCATGCTGGCAAAATTAAAGCCTTTTCGCCAACAATACAAGCCTATTAAAGAATTATTTCCCTATTCCGGAGCCTTAGAACCTGTTTTGAATTCTTTCAAAAATATTTTTATGACTCTATTATTCCGCTGCTTTGATGATCTTTTGGCCTGCTTCAATCCATCCTTTCGCTCACATAGCCCGCTATGCTCGCTCAACGATGACCCGAATCCGCCTCAAAATCCCCACAAATCATCGGGAAATCATTTCAAAACAGGTTCTTATTTCCGACCGAAATCCGCCGGAATCTCTCCCCAGACTTCTGTATGCCATTTATGCAATGGAATCCCGCTGAAATCATTTTGGACGAGCCACTGTTCTGCCCGTGCAATCAGGTCGAACACTTCCGCATTGTGCGGACTCGGCTCCAGTTTCGAACCGCATTTTTTCTTCTTTACCCAAGTGAGTCCATTGGCGCTGTCGGAATAGACAGGCATCACCACCCCTCTTTTTTTCAAGAGAGAAAGGGCATGCACAATGGCGAGGAATTCTCCGATGTTGTTGGTGGCGTCTTCGAACGGGCCGCGGTGGAAAATCTCCTTACCGTCAAGCAAATACACTCCGCGATATTCCATTCTGCCGGGATTCCCGCTGCAGGCGGCATCCACCACGAGGACGGCTCCGGAAGGCTTAGGGCCCACCTGTGAAGCCACAACGGCAGATTCTTCCTTACGGTTACGGGCATAAGTCTGTTTCCAACCTGCCGCATAGGCCGAATCTGCCTCCTGACGGCTGGCAAAACCCATATATCTCGCCCCTTCAAAGCCTTGCACCTGAGCAAAACAATCGGGCCAGGAATCGTATATACCGGGCGTTTTTCCCACCCAGACCACGTAATATTTCTTCTTTTGCCGAGCCATTTCAGAAATCGGATTCAGTCTTCCATGCCTTCATCCGATGCCGGTCCGCGTCTGTCTCTCCTGAAAGATGGGCGAGAACCGTGATTCCTTGGCTGGCGGTCGTCGGAACGATGTCCGTATGAGCTGCGGAATGCCGGTTTGAATTCTCCATGTCCGACCGGAGAAGCGCCACGGGAGCGCTTGAAATCGTCCATTCTCCCATCAAATATCTCATACTGACGGAACTCACATTCCAATGAACCATTCATAAGGGCCATCCGGGCTGACGGACGGAGACCGATGTGGTCGAAACATTCCCGTTGATAACTGAGCACCCAGGCTGTGTATCCTGTGAAGACACGTTTCAGACAAGTTCCGAGATCTTCATACAGTCCGAGAAGATTGTCAGGCTTGATACGCTCTCCGTAGGGAGGATTTGTTATCAAAAGTCCACCTGGGCCAATAGTGGTTTCAATATCTTGTATAGCTTTGGCTTTCAGGTGAATGTATTTCGTTAGGCCGGCGCTTCTCACATTTTCTTCGGCTATGGCAATCGCCGGTTTCGAAATATCCGAGCCATAAATTTTATATTCGAAAGGCCGTTGGGTATCCTCATCGTACAACTCTCCGAACAAATCCGCATCATAATCTTTCCAATTCTGGAAGGCAAAACCCTTGCGGTAAATTCCCGGCGGAATATTCAAGGCGATGAGAGCCGCTTCGATAGGCAAAGTGCCGCTGCCGCACATAGGGTCAATGAAATTGGTCTGGCCTTTCCAGCCGGCCAGCAAGAGCATTCCGGCGGCAAGGACTTCATTCAGAGGTGCTTCCGTCTGATCAGCACGGTATCCGCGTTTGTGCAGCGACTCACCCGAACTGTCCATACACAGAGTACAGTTATTCTGCGCCACATGCAGATGGACGACGATATCAGGATTGACAAGACGCACGGACGGCCGCTTGCCGTATTTTTCCGTAAAACTGTCGGCAATCGCATCTTTGACCCTGTACGACAGATACATAGAATGAGTGAAAGTATCCGAATAGACCACTGTGTCGACAGCAAAAGTCTGATTCAATGAAAAATACTCCTCCCAATCGATTTTCCGGAGTTCATTATAAATCTCATCCGCATTCTTTGCCTTGAATGCGGCTATGGGCTTGAGGATACGCAATGCCGTGCGTAAATGCAGATTGGCCTTGTACATCAACCGTTTATCACCTGCGAAAAACACACTGCGGCGGCCGATTTCCACATCTTGTCCACCAAGATTGATGATTTCCTCAGCCAAGACTTCCTCCAAACCCTGCATAGTTTTGGCAATCATTTCAAATTGCTCATTATTTGCCATATTCCAATTATTTGCAGTTTGAACCGGATACAAAAGTACGTTTCCCTTTGACAAATTCAAAATGCTTTTGCAATATTCTGTATTACGGATTTTGTCTGTTGCGCGGATGGAAGCTGATGATCTGCTCTTTGAGGAAACTGCGGTCGAGATGAGTATAGATTTCCGTAGTCTGAATGCTTTCGTGACCGAGCATTTGCTGAATGGCTCTCAAATTGGCGCCACCTTCAAGAAGATGAGTGGCGAAAGAATGCCGGAAAGTATGAGGGCTGATGGTTTTGATGATGCCGGCTTCGGCTGCCTGTTGACGGACAATTCTGAAAATCATGGAACGCGACAAGGCCTTTCCTCTCCGGCTCAAAAAGACGTAATCCTCATTCCCTTTGACTGTAGGAAGATGACATCTATCTGTCATCCAAAGATTTATCTCATGAATGGCAGATGGGGAAATCGGCACATAGCGTTGTTTGGAGCCTTTGCCTTCCACCAAAATATATTCCTCAGAAAAAAAGCATTGCGACAATTTCAATCCAATCAGCTCCGAAACACGCAATCCGCAACTGTACATGGTCTCCAGAATCGCCCGGTTCCTCTGACCTTCGGGAGTGCTTCTGTCCACGCTGTTCATGATGCGGTCAACCTCGTCCAAGCTGAGCACTTCCGGCAAATGAAGTCCGATTTTCGGAGCATCAATCAATTCCAAAGGATCCGTCTGAATAATATCCTCCACCAAAAGATAATGATAGAAAGACTTCAGACCCGACACGATTCTGGCTTGGGAACGTTTTTCTATACCCAAATCGTGAAGGGAGGAAAGAAATTCTTCCATATCCGACATGGTCAAGGTCTCCAGAGGACGGTCTCCGGCAAAATCAGACAATTTGCCCAGATCCCTCATATAAGCCTCCACCGTATTCGGCGAAAGAGACTTTTCCAATTTGAGATATGCCACGTATTTTGAAGATAAACCGGACGTCATCTGAAATCTTTGAATTTGCCGTTGCAATACACTATCTTTGTGCGTGCGAAATTAGTATAAGCGGTAAATAATCACAAGGATGAAAATCACCATTATCAATGGACCCAATCTGAACCTTCTCGGCAAAAGGGAACCGGAAATTTACGGCCACACTCCTTTCGAAGATTACCTGAATTGCCTTCGGCGGGATTTTCCCGAGGTGGAGATAGAGTATTTCCAGTCCAATCATGAAGGAGCTCTTATTGACAGGATTCAGGAAGCCGGTTTCTCAAGTGACGGAATCGTCCTCAATGCCGCCGCCTATACTCATACTTCCATCGCCATTGCCGATGCCATCAGAGCCATTCCCGCTCCCGTTGTCGAAGTGCATATATCCGACATCTCCAAACGTGAGCCGTACAGAAGCGTTTCCATGATCCGCGAGGCATGCTGCGCTGCGTTTATGGGCAAAGGATTGGAATCCTACCGCGAGAGCATTGAATTCCTTATTTCATCCAAAAAGAAAGCCAAATGAACGGAAGCCTCGAACAATATCTATGCAGCCACAGCGATCCGGAACCCGAATTGCTCCAGCAACTGCGGCGTGAGACTTACGTGCGTTTTTTGAATCCGCGCATGGTCTCGGGGCATCTGCAAGGAAGGACTTTGGTGATGTTCTGCCGAATGATACATCCCCGACGGGTCCTCGAACTCGGCACTTTCACCGGCTACTCCGCTTTATGTCTGGCAGAAGGTTGCGATGAAAACTCTGAAATACACTCCGTGGAGCATAACGATGAATTGGGAGACCACTTGCGCCTTTGGTTCTCGCGTTCACCATACGGTTCCAGAATCCAGATGCATTTTGGCGAAGCCGAGCAGGTCATTCCTTCTTTGTCCGGACAGTTCGATCTGGTATTCCTCGACTTGGACAAACGTCACTATAAAAGATGCTACGAACTGGCCCTCGACAAAATGCCCTCGGGCGGATTTCTCTTGGCGGACAATACTTTGTGGAACGGAAAAATGCTTGAGGAAATCGCACATAACGACTGTCAGGCCCTTGCCGTTTCGGAATTCAATGACTATCTTGCCCACGATAATCGTGTCGAAAAAATAATTCTTCCCCTGCGCGATGGATTGACCATCGTGCGAAAAAAATAGAAACAATGGAAACTACCAGACAGAATAAAATCAGCCGGCTGCTGCAAAAAGAATTAAGTGAGATTTTTCTGGCCGAAACACGTAAAATGCAAGGCGTGATGGTCAGTGTCAGCGCAGTACGCGTGAGTTCCGACCTGAGCGTTGCCCGGGCCTATTTGAGTATTTTCCCTACTGAAAAAGCTCAGGACATTCTTTCCAATATCCAGACGAATGTCAAATCCATCCGCTATGAATTGGCTCAGCGCGTGCGCTACCAACTCCGGAAAATGCCCGAGCTCAGTTTCTTCATTGACGATTCGCTCGATTATGTCGAAAGAATCGATGAACTGCTCAAAATGGACTCCCATTGAAACCGCAATGAATCTATCTTTCCATATAGCAAAACGCTATCTGTTTTCCAAGAAGTCGCACAATGCCATCAACCTGATTTCGCTGATTTCAGTGTTGGGGGTAGCTGCCGCGACTTTGGCTATGGTCTGCGTTTTGTCGGCTTTCAACGGCTTCCAGTCGGTATTGGGCGAATTATATAAGAATTTCGATCCGGACCTGACCATCACCGCAGCCGAAGGAAAGAGTTTTCAGATTGACGACAGGTTTCTGGCTCTTCAGCAAAGAAAAGAAGTCGCCGTCTATTGTGAGTCCATCGAAGAGAATTGCCTTATCCGATACAAGGACAATCAGACAGGCGGCATTGTCAAAGGCGTGAGCCCCAACTACGATGCTCTCAGCCATCTTGGTGAGAGTCTGACGGCCGGCGACTTCATATTGGAGAATCAAGACATTGACTTCGCCCTGGTCGGCAGCGGCCTTTCCTCTTCTCTGGGAACCGGATTCTCGATGATTGACCCTATCAGTCTCTATGCCCCCAAACGGAATGCTAAAGTCAATCTGGCCAATCCGGCTGCCGCCTTCAAGTCCGAACGGATATTGATGTCCGGCATTTTCTGTATCGGTCAGCCGGAATATGACGATGCTTACGTCATTGTCCCCCTTCACACGGCCAGAGAGTTGTTCGGTTATGGTTCCGATGAAGTCGGATCCATCGAGTTGAGGCTCGCCAAAGGTGTGCGCGCCGACAATTTCAAGAAAGAGCTGCAGGAAGACTTGGGCGAAGACTATGTTGTCCGGGATTTCTTTGAGCTGAAAGCCGAATTCTACCGCATCAACCGGGTGGAGAAATGGGTCACTTACCTGATGCTCTGCTTCATTCTGCTGATAGCGCTTTTCAATGTCATCGGTTCACTGTCTATGCTTATCATTGAGAAACAGAAAGATGTTCAAGTACTTGCCAGCATGGGTGCCGATGATGGGATGCTGAAGAAAATCTTCTTGTGGGAAGGCTGGATGATTTCCGCCATCGGAGCCCTGACCGGAATCATACTCGGATGTCTGCTTTGCTGGTGCCAGCAAAAGTTCGGATGGCTCAAACTGGGAGACGGTTCCTTCATCGTTGAGGCATATCCTATCAGAATTCATCCTGCAGACTTGGTTTTCGTCCTGATAACCGCTCTCATTGTGAGCATCCCTTCTGTATGGTGGCCTGTCCGTTATATTTTCGGGAAAAAGGAGAAAAAGCCAATGAAAACGGGTCATGGGACGCTTGTCCTTCTTCTTTTCCTTTCGGTTTTTCTTTGGCCCCAAAAAGCCGGTGCCCAACTTTCATGGGGAGGGCATCCGTATTCGGACAGCGAACTGAAAGCAGCACGCACAAGAGCTTTGGTCCAGAGCCATCACAGTACTGTCGTCGATTTACCGCATTTCAATCTGGATTCCATCCGTAAAATCAATGCGGATTACTTCAATCCTCACGGACCTCAGCCATTCGCACACCGCATTCCCGTCGATTTCAATCCCGACAATTCCGGAGAGACCTTCTACACCGAAGACCACACACGGGTTTGGAGACTCCATCTGAGGTCGGAAGGTGCCTATTCACTCAACATCGTTTTTGAGAAATTCCGTATTCCTCCCGGTGCCGAACTTTTTCTCTACAATCCGGACCGGAGTCAGGTTCTTGGTGCCTATACCGAACGTAATATGCAGGCAGGCGGCGAATTCCCCATTGAGCCGGTTGACGGAGATGAGCTGATTATCGAATATCACGAACCCGATGATGCCTTGTTCCGAGGGGAATTACAGATTTACGGTATCAACCATGACTATCTTGGCCTGAGAGTGGGACGCAAATTCAATTATCTGAAAATGCCCTGTCTGCCTCATCTCAGCTGCCATGAAGAATATGCGGAAATCGGCAGAAGTGTCTGCCTGCTCATTGTGGACGGAAAAGAATACTGCACCGGCGTTTTTGTCAACAATTCCTCTCTCGACGGCCGGCCTTTTCTGCTGACGGCCGGACATTGTTTTGACAACGAGAATCCGGAATTGGGCGCACGGACACTTGTCTTTATGAATTATGAATCGCCCCGCTGCCTGAGTCAGATTCAAGGTTCGGAAGAATTTTCGCTTTCAGGCTGCGTCACACGTGCCATTGCCAAGGACTTGGATTTCGCGTTACTGGAACTGGAACAGATGCCGCCCGCAGATTACCGTCCCTATCTGGCAGGCTGGGATATCCGCACAGACTCCAGCGCACAACATCAAAGCCCTTTCGTTTGCATCCATCATCCATACGGTGAAGTGAAACGTTTTGCTGTGGAAAACGACAGCCTTGGGAGAAAATCGTGGCCACAAGTCTATCAGGATGACATTTTAGATGGAATACATTGGCATATCCGGCAATGGGAAACCGGTCATACCTGGTCTGGTTCCTCGGGTTCACCTCTTTTCAATAAAGACTTCCATCTGGTCGGAACTTTGACAGGAGGCGATTCCGGTGGCAATAACGGCTGCAGTGAATACGAAACCGGCGACTTTTTCGTCAATCTCGGTCAAATCTGGGATTATTATCCGGAACCTTCGCGTCAGTTGAAGCACTGGCTCGATCCCGGTGACACACAAACGCTTGTACTTGACGGTGCGGATCCTTGGAAAGAGCATCCCTCATACAGATTGAGCAATATCCATTCCAATGACTCCATTGAGGATTTTCATATTCCTTCGTATGGATATCTCCTCGGTCACAATGCCGATCAATACAGTTTTGCGGAAGAATTCCATACGGACAGCACCGTGGCCATCCTCGGTTTGTATCTGATGGCGGCCAAAGGCACATACAATATAGCCCAACCTATTTATCTTGACATTCTGGACGGGGACTACACAGATTCTGTTCTTGCCTCCGCAGTCATGAACCCCAGCTATCTCGACTATAAATCCAGGAAATTTTTCACCACTACCAAAAACGATTTCTCTCTCAAGGAAAATTTTATCCGTTTTGATTCCGCAGTATTTGTGGGGAATCATTTCATCGTGCGCTGTATTACTTCATATCCTTCCCGTGCCGAGGTGGATACTTTCGCTCTTTTTGGTGCCAGGACATCCGTCAACACAGCCTTATTCAATGACCATGATGTTCTGACGGCATTCCCCCATCACAAATTGTCGCCTCATTCTCTTTCTGCCTGGATAGAACCTCTTGTCCAATATGCAAAGATGATTTCTCCCGTTGAGCCGACGCCTGTCCAAAACGCGATTCAGACAGCCTATTCTCCCACAGGACATTTTCTTCACCTCGTTCTTCCCGACAATTGGACCCGTTCTTTCCAATTTGAACTGATTGACTGCTCGGGCAAAAAGGTGCTTTCCAAACGTCTGCTGAAAAGCCAGAATGGGACAGAATTGCCGGAAGGAATTCTTAAAGGATTATATATCATACAATTGTACGACAACTTGCATCATTATCACAATAAAATAATGATATACTGATTTTTTTTGAAGGAGAATATAAATATTAGCATTAAAAACGTATTTTTGCAACCAAATCTGAAACATCATAACCAATTACTAAATAATAAATTATGAAAAGAATCCTCTCACTTACCGCATTTTGCGTCTGCCTTCTGGCAATGAGTTCCTGCGGTAATAAACTGGCTTTGGACCGCGATTACCTTACTGTCACCCCGCAAGTGCTTGAAGAAGTAGGTGGTAAAGTTGAAGCCACTATTGACGGTGTCTTCCCCGCCAAAGCATTTCCCGCCAAATCGACTGTCACCATCACTCCTGTTTTGAAATACGCCGGTGGAGAAAGCCTCAGTGCTCCGGTTTCTTTCCAAGGAGAGAAAGTCAACGGCAACAATAAGGTTATCTCCTCCAAGAACGGTGGCGCTTTCTCGATGAAAGCCTCATATGACTATGCTCCCGAAATGAACCGTTCCGAGCTTTTCGCCCGCGTCGATGTGACGAAAGGAAAGAAAACCAAAACGATGAAAGATCTCAAACTGGCTGACGGTGTTATCTGCACCGAAGGATTGGCTGACGCGCGCAACACCAAACCCGCCATCAGTGACGACCGTTATCAGCGCATTGTCAAAGAAGTGACCGAGGCCAACATCCAATTCCAGATGCAGCAGGCCAATGTCCGTGGCAGCGAACTGAAAACCAACGATGTCAGAGCCTTAGCATACGCTATCGCCCTTACAGCATTCGCCTCGGACCGTGAGCTCTCCAACATTTCCGTCTCTTCCTACGCCTCTCCTGACGGCTCGATGGAACTGAACGAAAACCTGGCTGCCCAGCGTGAGAAGAACACCATTTCTTATCTGAACAAGGAAATGAAGCAGTCGAACATCAAACAAGCCATTGACGCCGATTTCACAGCCGAAGACTGGGAAGGTTTCAAAGAGCTGCTTGAAGCTTCCGACATTCAAGACAAAGACATCATTCTCCGTGTTTTGTCAATGTATTCAGATCCCGAGACCCGCGAACAGGAAATCAAAAACCTCGCCACGGCCTACAAATCTCTAGCCGATGACATTCTGCCCAAACTCCGCCGTTCAAAAATGGCCGTCACCGTGGATGTAATCGGACGTTCAGATGAGCAAATTCAGTCGGAAATCAACAAACCGGTTGACTTGAGCATCGATGAGATTCTTTATGCCGCCACGCTGACCGACAAGGATGCCGAAAAAGAAGAAATCTATATGGCTGCCATCGGTTATTATCCTGACGAATACAGAGCCTACAACAATATGGGTTCTCTCAAATTTGCCCAAGGCGATTACTATCAGGCCAAAGCTTGGTTTGACAAAGCTTACAAAATCGCCCAGGCCCCGGAAGTATGCTCCAATCTGGCTCTCTGCGCCATGGCCACCGGAGAAAATCTTGAAACAGTTTCGAGTTATCTCAACAAGGCCGCCGGTGCCAGCAACTTCGATGAGATTATGGGTCTTTACAATGTCAAGACCGGTGAATATGCCGATGCTGTCAAGAATTACGCAGATGAGATTTCAAACAACGCAGCTTTAGCTCAGATTCTGGCAAAGGATTACAACAAGGCCAAGAGGACTTTGGAGGCTATCACTAATCCCGACGCTCAGACCTACTATCTGTCCGCCATCAACGCCGCCCGCAGCAACAACAAGGCTGAAGTTATCAGCGCTCTCAAGTCGGCCATCTCTCTTGACGCTTCTTACGCCAAGAAAGCCGCCACTGACATTGAGTTTGCCAAATATGTGACCGATGCCGCATTTGCCGCTCTTTTGAAGTGATTTTGAGTCATAAATAATGGAATGCCGCCGGGTTGGACAACCCGGCGGCATTCTCTTTTCCTGCTTCGAGAATCCTATTTCAGACTTCCGTCCTCAAACTCTCCGCCACGACCGACTGACTGAAACGGGCCAATTCCACAGTATCCGCAAAATCGGCTGGATAGATAACTTTCAGAAAACGGATTCTGACCAGAGTCGGTCTATATAGGAAATTCTTTCGGATTCGCTCCGTCCCGTCAAAAGACATCAGAACAACAGGCAATTGAGCTATAGTGGCGATTTTGAAGCTCCCGGCTTTGAAAGGGAGCAACGATCCGGCTTGGCGGTTGCGTTTCCCCTCCGGATAAATTCCAATGCAATAGCCCTCTTCCCGAGCCATTCCGGCCGCTTTTTCTATAGCCCCGAGCGCATTCCGGTTATGATTACGGTCAATGGAAATATATCCGTTTCGGGCCATCATTTTCCCCACAACAGGAATTCTGAAATTCTCCGGCTTGGAAATAAACGCCAATTTACGGTGTGACAAAATGGAAAAAGCCAGAATGGGGTCAAAACGTGAGCGGTGATTGCCCACCAATAAAAACGGTTCCTTCGGAAGAAGTTCCATTCCCTCGATTTTCCAATGGACTTTGCACAGCATACAGACCGCCTGTCCGCAAGCCGTCATCGTATAATGATACAAAGGGCTGTAATGCTTATCGCTATGTTCTCTGTCAATCGTACACGACAACAATACGGTCCACAAAACGACAAGAACGGAACAGACATAATAGCTCAGAAGGCCCACCGCAAAAACAATCCACACATGAGCCAAAGTCAGTCCGGATATCCAATATGTGACCAGACCGGCTACTATCCCTATGAGGGCGAAGCATTTTTTCATCAAGACGGAATAATCAGATTAACAGCACGTTCCATAATATCGACTTGGAACACCGTACCGGAAACAATCTCCCCGTCAAGGCATAAGTTGATTTCTCTGTCGGAACTGATGCGTATATGCTTGCACTGACGGTACTCCAGTATATTCTTGAACTTCGGGTTGTCCAAATGATGACCGTCACGATACTCTCTCACCAGACGGACAAAACGCCAGAGACTGACGCAATGGCACAGACAGACATCTATCAGGCCGTCATCGTTCAGGGCTTTCGGCGCACAGCAGAATTCTCCACCGACGTAACGGTTGTTGGACAAAGTGCAAAGCAGCATCTTTTCACGACTGATCTGCTCACCCTCCGCTTCCACCCGGATTCTATTGAAACGTGAGGTGAAAAGAGCATTGACAATACCCCAGCGATAGGAGTTCTTACCTCCGCGTTCGCTGATACGGTTGGCCACCGCCGCCACTTTGGCGTCAAAACCGAAATTACAGATATTTATGGAATAAAAACCATTGACTTTCATGATGTCAATCGGCTTACAAGTCCCTTCAAACAGTTTTTTCAGATCTGAGAAATCCTTGTCCGGATAGTATTTTATGAAATCATTCCCGCTGCCAAACGGGATGATTGCCAAATATTTGTGGCTATGGCCCACCAAAGCGGAAGCCACTTCGTTGATTGTTCCGTCACCGCCACAAGCCACAAAACAGATTTCTTCGTCTGGACAACTCTCACAACGCTGCTGCACAAACGAAGTGGCGTCGCGACGCTCTTTGGTACGGTATAATTCATACTCAACCAGACCTTTATATGGCTCCAGCCTTTTCTGAAGAATTCCAAACACCTTCGCTTTCTCAGGTTGCGAATTGACTACAAATATGTATTTCATTTTTCAGTACAGAAAACATTCATTCCAAATATCCTTCTGGCGGGACGATTTTTCCATCACGCATTTCTATGATACGGTCTGTCAAGGAGGCCAGTTCCTTATCGTGGGTGACAATGACAAAAGTCTGGCCGAACTTATCACGCAAGTCGAAAAAAAGTTGATGAAGTTCCGCCTTGTTCTGACTGTCCAGACTTCCTGAAGGCTCGTCGGCCAAAACCACTTTGGGACTGTTGACCAACGATCTCGCCACCGCCACGCGCTGATTCTCACCTCCCGACATTTCAGAAGGTTTATGATGAGCTCGGGATGACAAGCCAAGATAATCAAGCAGTTCCGCAGCTCTGTTCTCTGCCTGACGACGGCTCTGTCCGGCAATCAGTGCGGGAATGCTCACATTTTCCAAGGCTGTGAATTCTGGGAGAAGCTGGTGAAACTGGAAAACAAAACCGATATTCCTGTTTCGGAACTCTGCCTGCTGACGGAGATTCAGTTCCATGATGTTTTTCCCATCTACCCAAACACGGCCGCTGTCTGCCCTGTCCAAACTGCCGAGAATCTGAAGCAGAGTAGTTTTGCCGGCACCGCTTGGTCCGACGACAGACACCACTTCCCCTTCCTTGACTTGCAACGAGATGCCTTTCAACACCTCGAGTGGACCAAAACTTTTATGGACATCCTCAACTACTATCATCGTATCAATTTTTGAATTACATAAGAGGCTAAATGACAAGCAAACACGGCTGGCATATAGGAAAGTGTTCCCGGCACCAGACGTTCACCTGACTGTCGGAAAGAGTCGGGTATGTGCGCCAAATCGGGAGTTTCCGGAGAAAAAACCACCGGTATCCCCTGATGTATCTCCAATTTAGCTAAATGCTTGCGGACACTCCTCGCCAAACTGCATTGCTTTGTCTCTGAAATATCGCAACATATCACTTTATCGGGTTGGAATTTTCCTGCTGCTCCCATAGCCGACACGACTGCTTGAGCATGTCGGTGACAGGATGCCAGCAGACTGACCTTGGACGGCACTGTATCAATGGCATCGACTACAAAATCGTATGCCGACGGCTGCTCAAACATCCCTTGTCTCAATACAAAAGCGTCAGCCTCCGTGTCTTGAAGGAAATGATGAAAAAGAACCGTCTGAACCTCAGGATTGATATCATGCAGACGTCTGTCCATCACCTCCACTTTGGCTTGCTCGAGGGTTGATCGCATGGCCAGAATCTGACGGTTGCAATTGCTCAGAGAGACCTCGTCTCCATCCAGGAGTGTCAGATGACCGACACCGGCACGGCAAAGAAACTCTGCGACGTATGCACCGACTCCGCCCACACCGACAAGCGCGACATGAGACTTTGCCAGTTTTCTCACAGCATCCTCACCAATCAGGAACATCGTTTTGTCTGTCCAATCATTCATATCATGACATCTTCAGCATTGACGGAACTTGAGTCCACCAGATTCAGAGGGCCGGAATAAGAAGTGATATTCTGGATGAAACGTGGTTGTTCAGGGAAATATACCGTCCAGGAACGGTTGTTGAAATTTTCAAGCATATTGGGAATTTCAACAAAATACGGTTGATAAGATACTCCTCCCTTGCGTGAGATCATCAATACAGGCAAGGTGTCTTCCGCAAGATTATCCAATAACAGTGGAATATTATCCCAATTATACCACTCATTGAGTACGATTGCCTTATTGGTCGATTTTCTGATCACATCGCGAAGATGCACTATGGTAGTCGGATGAGCATATATCTCCGGCAGCTCCACAAGATTTCCGGCGTACGAAAAGGCCCTTTTGATAAAAGAATGGAAACCCTGCTCATATTCGGCCCGCTCCGGAATAATCAGCACCAGTCTTCGGATACTGGCGGGCGGCGTGTCAATATGGTTGATATAAAGATTGCAGCGCACCTGATCGACAATAGCAGACAAACGCTCCTTAACAGGACGGTCCTGCAGATGTACCTTGCGGTGCAAGGCTATCATCACGTCACTGATGTCATATTCGCGGGCCGTAAGAGCGATTCCACGGGGAATATCCGTATCGTAACGCATGATCTGATGCATGTCCAGCTCCACGGAGGCGGCATATTGTGCGGTCATATCCAACAAATTGCGGGCTTCTTTCTTGTTTCCGCTCTCGCTTTCGTCCACAACGCTCAAAGCATATATATCCTCCTGATTCATCCGTGAGAACAAAACAATCTGCAATAAGTTCTCAATAATACGCGGATTGGAGACAGGTATCAGAATGCGGGATTGCACAGCCTCTCCTGCCTGTTCCTCATCGGTACGGTCAAGCAGCAATGATTTCGCCCCTCTCTCCGTCACAAAAGAACTGACGAGACAGGAAATCAAAATCATCACGACACTGCCATTCAGAATATAATCATTCAGAAGCCTGACAGGTTGTCCGTTGTCGGAATAACCGAGAATAATATTGTATCCAATCATCACTACGGCCAACGTCACCGCCGCGCGGCCGCTTGACAAACCGAACAACACATCGGCCTCCCCCCCGCTCATCTTATAGACCGGCCTCATTGACTGAGCGGCCAACCATTTGGAAACCAGAACAATGACAGTCATCAGCAAAGCAATCAACAATGCTTGCGGTCCATGAAAGAACACCCGCAAATCTATCATCATTCCGATACTGATCAGGAAATAGGGGAAGAACAGCGCATTACCCACAAATTCGACCCTGTTCATCAATGAAGACAATTTGGGAACCTCGCGATTCAAGGCCAATCCTGTGAAAAAGGCTCCCAATATTCCTTGAAATCCTGCCAGTTCTGTCAGCAAAGCACCGAAAAAAGCCATGGCGAGGACAAAGACAAAACGAAGCACTCCATCCTTGTTGTATTTCAAAAACCAGTGACTCAATCTTGGAACGGCCAGAAAAATGACAGCCAATGCTACTATCATTTTGACAATCATTCCCATCCATAATACGCCCTGACTACCCTCGCTGAAACGGCAATCTATCACTGCCAACAGAATCATCGACAAAGTCACCGCCACCACAGTTCCTCCTACGGCGATATTGACAGCACGCCTCTTGGCGAGTCCATATCGGCTGATTATCGGAAACGAAACCAGGGTATGGGATGCGAACATACTGGAAATCAATACTGAAGTGGCAACGCTGTAATGAAGTATCCAGTGAGAGAGGGCAAATCCGGACAGGGCTGGAATCAAACTGCTTGTCAGACCGAAAACGATGCTCTTGCCACGGTTGAGTCTCAGATCGGCAATATCAATCTCCATTCCGGCCAGAAACATGATGTAATACAATCCGACCTTCCCGAAAACATCTATGCTTCTGTCAAATGGGAGAATGTTGAGAGCGTAGGGTCCAAGCAACAGACCCGCGAGAATCATTCCGACAATATGAGGAATATGAAGTCTCTTCAAAAGAATAGGTGCCAACAATACAATCAGCAGCACCATCAGAAAAATCGCAATCGGATTTTCTATGGGAAGAGAAATGCCAAGAAAAGAATCCATTTCCTCTATGTGGGTTCTGAAAAACAACTTTGTTGAAGGCAAAGATACGATTATTCTGTTGAAAAACAATCTACACGCCTGACTCTCATTATCAAGGCACCACAGAACATGGGAGACATTCCCTGAACACCTTGCCGTTCTGACTGAAACACTCCACTTTTATGAAATAACAGCCATTTGGCATCGTCTTTCCCGCCGCATCCAAGCCGTTCCACACATAACATCCTGCCGCACCAAGCAAGGCATTACGGACGATATCGAGCACAGGCGCACCGTCCCAAGAATATAAGGTCACATTGGCCACCAAAGGGCCCATTTCCGATGATTCCCCGCATAAATAATGGAGATACATATATGAGCAGCTGTCCAAACGCCCCGGAGCGACCCATTTCCGCTCCAAACGGAATTGGACGGAAAGACTTTGATTCTCCATTTCAAAATATTCAAAGTCACGATATTGGGAATTGATTCTGCCAGGAGTCGCATAACCGGCGTCCGTTGAGGCCGAGCACCAGTAGCGGCTTTCTGACGAGGCCAAACGGGGGTGAATTTTTTCCAACGAAATACCTTCGCGATTGGAAATCAAAGGATAATGCATATTGCGGGAATAATCGAACTCATCGACGATTCTATCGTCACGGGCGGTGAGCACAACCTCTCCAGCATCGTTGGGCAAAGATGGGAAGCTATTGATTGTCAAATGAATACAATCAGAAATATGAGGATAATCCATACACAGACGATTGAAATCAGAAGTCAGCAGGCAATATTCTCCCGAGGGCAGGATATATGACACTTTACTTAACTGACGGGCAGTCCCCAAGGCCCCTGAACCGTTCCTGTTTCGGATATAATAATCCGAAAGGTCCAAATCGCGCTGCGACACATTGACTACTTCCACAAAATCCACACCATCGCCCAAAGGATCGAAAAGGACTTCGTTAATACTCAATTCCGCCTCTGTCAGGACATAGACGCTCTGACTGTCGTTTTCCATGACCGGCACTTCTTCCATTGAGCAGGCGGACAATAAAATCATGCCGCCTGTCAGAACACTTTTGGAAGTTCTCATATTTTATTACTTTTGCGTTTGATAATTACGCTCCGAAATTAGAATCGATTTTCGAATAAGAAAACACTAAATTAATAAATTATTTACAATGAAAATTGCAATTGTCGGCACCAGTGGTGCTGTCGGACAAGAATTCCTCAGAGTATTGGCGGAGAGAAATTTCCCTATGGACGAACTGGTGTTGTTCGGGTCTTCCCGCAGCGCCGGAAGCTCCTATAATTTCAAAGGCCGTGACATCGTGGTTAAAGAGTTGAAACACAACGATGATTTTAAGGATATTGATATCGCATTCGTATCAGCGGGGGCTGGCACGTCAAAAGAATTTGCCGAGACAATCACCAAACACGGCACCATCATGATTGACAACTCCAGCGCATTCCGCATGGACGATGATGTGCCATTGGTTGTTCCTGAAGTGAATCCGGAAGACGCTCTCGTACGTCCGCGCGGCATCATCGCCAACCCCAACTGCACCACCATCCAAATGGTTGTCGCACTCAAAGCCATTGAATCTTTGAGCCATATCAAACGTGTCCATGTATCTACGTATCAGGCAGCCAGCGGTGCCGGTGCATTAGCCATGAAAGAATTGGTGGAACAATATGCCCAACTTGCCCGAGGAGAGGAAGCCACGGTGGAAAAATTCTACTATCAGCTGGCTTATAATCTCATTCCGCAAGTGGATGTGTTCACCGACAACGGTTACACCAAAGAGGAGATGAAAATGTACAACGAGACCCGCAAGATCATGCATTCCGACATTCAGGTCAGTGCCATGTGTGTCCGTGTTCCCGTTCTCCGCGCCCACAGCGAAAGCATCTGGATTGAAACGGAGCAACCTGTTTCCGTGGAAGCCGCCCGCAAAGCCTTTTCAGAAGGTGAAGGTCTGGTGCTGCAAGACAATCCGGCCGAAAAAGAATATCCGATGCCTCTCTTCCTTTCCGGCACAGACCCAGTCTTTGTCGGCCGCATCCGCAAAGACTTGAGCAATCCCAACGGATTGGCATTCTGGATTGTCGGCGACCAAATCAAGAAAGGTGCGGCCCTCAACGCTGTCCAGATTGCTGAATATCTGGTCAGAATCGGCAACGTGAAATAATATCATCCCATCAAAATACGAAAAGGGTGGCGCAGTCATAAAACGCGCCACCTTTCGTTTTTCAGAATAATGCCGGTTGTCGCGCCTAATCTTTGATTTCTTTCAATTCCACATCAAAAACCAAAGTGGAATAGGCGGGAATACGGGGAGTGGAATAATAATATTCAGTGCTTCCATATCCCAGATAATAAGGGATATAGACTATCCAATGAGCTCCTACGGGCATGTGGAGCAAAGCATAGTAGAAACCGTCGATCAGGCTGGTGGAACTGCCCAGAGAAAAAGTCGAATAACCGCTGTCGAACCGTTCTCCGTTATAGAAACTTCCGGTATAATTCACCACCACCGACTGGCCGGACAATGGACGTCGACCGTCGGCATCTTTAATAACCTTATAGAATACACCCGTAGCAGGCATTTTTTGGAGTTCAACGCCTTCCTTTTGGCTGATAAGGGTATCGCAATGCTCCAATGGGAAAATATCCGTTGAATCTTTCAATCCTTCCATAAATGCCTCATTGGCCTTATGCCAACGGATGGTATCCTGATCTTCGAGACAGGAAGCCATGACGAAACAACAGACTATACTCAATAAGAGTGGCAATCGCTTCATTTTGCAATAATTGTATAATAAATTCCAAATTCACGACAAAGATAAGAAAAATACTTCCGTTTGATGCTATCCTTATTATCTTTGCATATTCTGTCGTCCGTGGACCCATTCTGTGGACTGACAGAACCATCAATATGCTGATTATTGTTAATTAAATAGTTATGAGAACATTACTTGTTGAGAAACGGATTGTTTTTTCCGTTATGCTGTTGTCTTGTGTGGCATTGTCGGCCCAGACTTCAAAAATCAGAGTTGATCTGAATGATGCGACCAGAGGGAATATGGATGAAATCCTGGAACCAGGTTATGTCGCTTGGGGGGTTCCCGCATTTTCAGAGGAAGCCAGCATCCACATTGACGGAGTTCAATTTACGCTTACCGCATCCGGCCAAATGACTTCGGCTTGGAATCGGGTGTTTGAGCTCCAGGGCACCGGCAACCGCCGTCTGACCGGCGACGGCATCAAACTGATGCAAGACCAAGCCGGTTATATTGATTTGTGTATCAAAGGACTTCCTACCGGGAAACATACTATCCAGACATATCACAACTCCTGGATGGGACCGGAGTCCTATCAGACAGCCCCTATTTCGGTCTATTGCAACGGCAAACTGATTCACAACAGTGTTCCCACCAGTTTGTTGAGCGAGACTTCCGGCAACTCCTGCGCTTTGCAGACCACTTTCAAAGCCGGCAAAGGCAAAGATGTCCATATCCGTTTCGTGACCACCCAGACGGCGGATGGAAAGGCTTTGCAGGAATGTTCTCCTATTTTGAACGGCTTTGAAATCGATATGCCATCCGTAAAAGACAGAGCTCAGAATCCAAGCCCTGCCAACGACGATCTTCATGCTGATGGCGACAAAGGTTCTGTTCTCCTTGCTTGGGAAGCCGCCAATGCGAAAGTGAAACGTCACCACCTATTCTTCGGAACCGACTCTGCCGCCGTGGCTGCCGCCGATTTCAAGAGTCCGTTGTATGCCGGTGCACTCACCAATAGCCAATGGACGGCTGAAAACACCTATAATCTCGAAGACTATTATTGGCGCGTAGATGTGGAAAGTCAAAGCGGAGACATCACGGAAGGCTGTGTATGGCATTTCCGTCCCAGACATCTGGCGTTCCGCGATGCAGAAGGCTACGGACGTTTCGCTACTGGCGGACGTGGCGGCAAAGTAATCTATGTGACCAATCTGAACGACAGCGGCCCAGGCAGCTTCCGTGATGCCATCGAAAACGCTGAAGGTCCGAGGACAGTCGTATTTGCCGTTTCCGGCATTATTGATCTGAAATCCAGAATCATCTGTCACGACAAATTCATCACTATCGCCGGTCAGACTGCTCCTGGCAAAGGTATTTGCTTCAGTTCCGCACCCATTGGCATCGGCAGCGAGGGTATTTGCCGCTTTATCCGTTCCCGCATCGGTGCCGGTACCACTTACGACGGCATGGGTATGGCCGGAAGCCGCAACAGCATCACCGACCACTGCTCCATCAGTTGGACCATCGATGAAGGATTCTCTTCGCGCAACGGACACAACTTCACTCTCCAGCGCACTATGATCGCGGAAGCGTTGAACATTGCAGGACATGCTCATTATCAGAGAGGAAAAGCTCACGGATATGCTGCTTCCATCGGAGGTGACATAGGCACTTTCCATCACAATCTTCTGGTCCACAATTCCGGCCGTAACTGGAGTATGGCAGGTGGCTTGGACGGAGACGGCTATTATTCCGGAAGATTGGATATTTTCAACAATGTCGTATATAACTGGAACACCCGTACCACGGATGGTGGCGCTCACGAGGTCAATTTCGTAAACAACTATTACAAGGCCGGCCCCGCTTCGGAACACATGTACATCCTGACAGCCGAGCTCGAAGGCTTGGGCAAAGGCTCCCAATCGTATTATTACAAAGGCAATGTCCTTCAGAAACAGGATGGAAGCTTTGCCTGCGACGGTACGGACGACACTTGCGGCAGAACTTATAAACTGATGCGTAATCAGGTATTGGATTGGACGCTGTGGGTTGACAAGCCATTCTTCCCCTCTTATGCCAGAATTGAAAGCGCCAAAGACGCATACAAGAACGTGTTGAGTGATGTGGGTTGTAATATGCCCGTCTTCGATGAGCACGACACGCGCGTCGTCAATGAGACATTGGCTGGCAGTTACCAATTCTCCGGCAGCATTTCCGGTCTTCCCGGTCTGATTGACAATGAGAAAGATTGCGGCGGATACGAGAACTACGGCACTGAAGAGCGCAATCTCGCCACTTTCGACTCCGATTTGGACGGTCTGCCCAACTGGTGGGAAAAATTATATGGAAGCAATCCTGATTCTCCCAAGGGCGATTTCAGTGATGCCAACGCCGACCCAGATCACGATGGTTATACTGCTTTGGAAGATTATCTTGAATGGATGGCGACACCCCATTATTATTCACAAGCCGGACGTCCCAAAGCCATTGACCTCAACCCGTTGTTCAAAGGCTACACCGCCAATGCCCGTATTTCGTCCGTTCAAAACTCCGACAACGCCACCGTCAATTATAACGGAATGTCGCTTTCCATCAATCCCAACAGCGGATTCACCGGCATCTCCTACTTTGATGTCGTGATTACCGACGATGAAGGCAGCACCATGACCCGGCGCATCGGTTTGCTGGTAATGTAATGACCGATTATCTTTGTGACACCGAACTATCACATTCTTTTATGAAAATAAAAATCGTCAACAAATCGAATCATCCTCTTCCTCAGTATGCCACTCCTTATTCTGCCGGCCTTGATTTAAGGGCCAATCTGGCGGAGCCCGTCACATTGAAACCATTGGAGCGCAAACTGATTCCAACAGGACTGTATATCGAGCTTCCCATTGGTTACGAGGCACAAATACGTCCCAGAAGTGGATTGGCTCTCAAAAAGGGAATCACCGTTCTCAACACTCCGGGCACAATTGATGCGGATTATCGCGGTGAAATAGGAGTGATTCTTGTCAACCTGTCCGCCGAGGAATTCATCGTGGAAGATGGAGAAAGGATTTGCCAGATGGTGATTGCGGCCCACGCCCAAGCTGAATGGGAATGTGTCGGAGAGTTGAGTTCCACGGAGCGAGGTGCCGGAGGTTTTGGTCATACAGGGAAAAAATAAATCTGCGATGAGACCTAAGATTCTCCTTATTGTCCTTTTGTGCCTGTTGTTTCAGATACAGGTTTTCTCTCAACAACCCATCGCGCCGAAAAACGATGCGTTTTTGAGTGACAGGGAGATTCTTTCGTCTCAGCAAACCGATTCGCTTCTGCACCTGACTTTACTCAGGGCCGACAGTGTCCGAGAGGAGATTTCCAAAGACGCGGCCTTTTCCTTTTTGTTTCAAGAAGCGCTCCGGGCTAAGGCTAATGAGAAATATGCCTTGGGGCTTAAATTGTTGCAGGAATGTGTCAAACTTGATTCCACTCAAGCAGATACCTACTATGAGCTGACCCCGTTTTTCCTTTCGCGCAACCAAAAGGATTCTGCTTTTCAGTCATTGAAGCGGGCGCATGAATTTAATCCCGGGAATTATTGGTACACGCTTCAACTGGCCCAGTTCTATCAGACTCTGGAGGATTATCCCAATGCCATCAGATTATGGGAACAACTGTCGGAGGGTAAAGGTGAGAAATCTCAAATATTCTTCACTTTAGCCAACCTGTATCTCAAAACGGAGGATTACAGCTCTGCTTTGGACGCTCTTAACCGCCTGGAATCAAGTATTGGGAAGCAAGAAGAGCTCAGTATGGCCAAAGCGAGAATCCATTTGGCTCAAGACAACCAAAAACTGGCCATTAAGGAAATCCAGGCTCTGATAGATAGTCAGAATGACAATCCCCATTATCCTATCCTCCTCAGTGACTTGTATATGACCTTGGGGAATCCGGCAAAATCATATTCCACCCTAAAAAAGAATCAGAAAGATTATCCCAATGACAGCGAGACGCTGATGGCTCTTGCGGAGTACTACCATCGCAACAACGACACTGTCAACGTCGACAGATGTTTCCAGCTGCTCTTTGACAATCCGGATGCGGAAATCGGATCCAAATATGCTGCGATTCAATATTATATGGAACGGTATTCGCATCAGAAGGTCAAAATGGAGTCATTGTTTGACAGAATCATCGCAATGCATCCGGAAGAGTTTTCTTTCCGGGAGCTTCATCTGTCCTGGCTGTTGCAGAACGGCAACAAGGATCAGTCCAAGAAAGAATTACGGGCTATTCTCGACAGCAATCCCGCTCAGGAGCAGGCTTGGATTGACTTTCTTACCCTGTATCTGGATGACAATTCCGTGGATACCGTCGCGGCCATTTGCGAGGAAGCTTTGAGTTATTATCCCGAAAACGCTGCTTTCTGGTATTATAAAGGCCTGACCTGTCTGATAAAAGAACAACCGGACTCTGCCTACAATGCCTTGCTGAAGGTACCACGTTTTGCTGTGCCGGGACAGGAAGTATTGGCTTCCACGGCTTGCGGCGATTTGGGTGACATCTGCCATCAACGGGGAGACGTGGAGCAAGCCTACGATTATTACAAGCTGGCTTTGGCTTTCCATCCGAAAAACGCTTCTGCCCTCAACAATTATGCCTATTTCCTCTGTCTGGAGGGCAATGACCTTGACCGGGCGGAACAGATGTCCAAATTGTCTCTCCAAATTGAATCCAACAACAGCACGTTTTTGGATACTTATGCGTGGATATGCTATCGGAAAGGTGATTATACGATGGCCAAAATCTATATAGAAAGAGCTTATATTTATCTTGAACAGCCCAATCCGGAAATTTGCGAGCATTACGGAGATATATTATGGGCTTGCGACGAGAAAGAAGCCGCGCAGGCCGAATGGATGAAAGCGGCCGCATTGAATCCTAATCCTTCCGAATCGTTGCGCTACAAGGCTGAACACGGAGAATTCCCACCATCCCAATAATAAGCATTATGAAAATTCACATCCCGATTATCAGCCTGGTCTTATGTCTGGTGACAGTCAGTTCATGCTCACTGAAACGCAGAGTCACCGTGAATTCCAATGACAAGAATCCTATCGCCATCGTTCTTGAGAAACAACAGGGCATCCACGATATGGATTCTAAAGTCAACATCAGTATTGACCAGCCAGGGTTAAGACTCGGAGGCCAAATCAAGATGACAGAGGACAGTTGCGCATGGGCTTCCATTCAGGCTTTTCTGGGAATCGAGGCGGCCAGGGCCATGCTGACGCAAGAACGGTTCCAGCTCATCAACAGATTGCAGAAAACCGTGATTGACTTTCCTTTGGCGGAAATCGGTCAGGAGTATGCCCGTCAAGCTGTTCCCGCACTGACCTGTATTTTAATGAACAGAGTGTTCATCCCTTTGGAAAAGTCTTTCTCATCCAACGCTTTCCGCACAGAGAATAAAGACGGACTTTGCCATGCCGAAGTATTTTCAAATGGCATCAGAAGTATTTTCACCATTGACCAAAACCAACGGTTGATTGAATCTTCCTTCACGCTCACAGCCTTTAATTGGAACGCAAAGGTGACATATTCTGATTTCAGAACAATAGAAGTCAATGGTTCTCCGATGGATTTCCCTTTTCATCTGGATTTCATGGTAAGATTGACCAATACTGATTATTATCATGCCGCTCTGGATCTCAACAAGCCTGTTTTCAATTCCAACCCGGACTATCCCTTTGAAATCACGTCTTCGTACCGAAAAGCAAGCATTTCAGAGTTAATGATGTTTCGTCCCTGATTCTTCAGTTGTTCAATCATGGCACATTTTCCTCGGATACTTCTTCTCCTTTCCGTTCTCCTGACTTTGGGCGCGGGCTTAAATGCTCAGACTCTTTCCGAGTATCGCAAACAGCATCAGGCAGTGATGAATGAAATCAAAAAAAACGAAGAGGCTTTGAATTCCAACAAAAAGAGCCTCAAGAACTTACTATACCAATTCAATACTATAGACAAGAAAGTCAAGGAATCCGAAAAGTATCTCAGCCAACTGAAAGAAGAGTACCAGAAAACGGAATTGGAACTTTCCTCGTTGCAAAAAGAGTGTCGGCAGATTGAGGAAGACATTAAATCGAGAAGTGAGCAATATGCGAAAATGGTCCGTCAGCTGTATCTCAAATTGGGTGACAACGACAAGCTGATGTTTATTTTTTCTGCCCAGGATTTCGGACAGAGCCTGAGACGCATACGCTATTTGAATGAATATTCCCGATATGAACGCAGACAAGCCGAAACGCTGAAGGAGAAAAAAGCCGAATTGGAGCGGCTCCAGGCACAATTGCTTGAAAAACAACAGCTCCAAGCCTCTTTGCTGGCAGAGCAGGAAAACGAGAATAACCTGCTGAGCAAAGAACGCAGCCGCCAGGATTCCATGGTGCGTGATATGAAACAAAAGGGCAATGCCCTCAACTCGGAGTTGAAACGCCAGCAACAGAAAGCCGAAAAATTAAACCGGCAAATCGAGAAAATCATTGCCGAAGAAAACCGCAAATCCCAACCCAAAGACGGGAAAAACAGAACGGCTGAAACTGTCGGAGGCTATGCGATGACGGTGGATGAAAAGAAATTGGCCGATGAATTCGGGAAAAACAAAGGCGCTCTGCCATTCCCCGTTTCCCAACCTGGTCATATCATCGTCCATTACGGCCAACAGAAACATCTGGATATGAAATATGTCCAAACCAACAGTAATGGAATAGATATTCAGACTTCAGCAGGAGCATCGGCCAAAAGCATTTTCAAAGGCGAAGTGTCGAAAATCTTTTCCGTGCAAGGCTCCAACTATTCCATTATCGTAAGGCACGGCAATTATCTCAGTGTCTATTCCAACATCGATCAGGTGAATGTCAAGACAGGACAAAAGGTCAAGACAGGCGAGATTTTGGGACGTATCTATACTGACAATGAACAAGGCGGCCTGACCATCCTTCAACTTCAAGTCTGGAAAGATTTGCAGAGACTTGACCCGGAAGAATGGCTGAAACGACTGTGATTGATATGATCCGAAAGCTAAATCACCAAACCATTCAGCAACCGCCAATACAAATCCATTCCCTGACGCATCTCCGACAGACATATATACTCGTCTGAGGTATGGGAGCGAAGAGAATCACCAGGCCCCAATTTCAAGGAAGGACAGCTCATTCTTGATTGATCGGAGAGCGTGGGGGAGCCGTACAGTTCCATCCCCAAATCGCGACAACGGCACACCAACGGATGCTGGGGATCTATCCGGGAAGAACCCAACCTGAAAGAGCGCGCCTCCACCTCACAGCCATATTCCTCACAGACTTGAGAACATATCCACTGATACAGTTCCTGATTGGTATAACACTCATTGACACGCACATCGACCGTGAAATGACATTCATCAGGAATAATATTATGTTTTGTCCCCGACTGGACAATTGTGACCGACATGCGGACCGGGCCAAGAAACTCAGAGACTCGTGGAACCTGAGTTGTCTGAAACCACGAAATAACCGGAATGGCTTTATATATGGCGTTGACACCGGTAGTATGAGCCGCATGACCACTTACACCGCGCAGGGTACAATCCAACACCATCAGACCTTTTTCGGCAATAGCAGCATGCATTTGAGTAGGCTCACCCACTATCGCCAAATTGATAGAAGGCAGCGAAGGCATCAATAATTCAATCCCGTTTTTCCCTGTGATTTCTTCTTCGCAACTCAGTCCAAGTATCAGGTTATAAGCTTGAACGGGAGCCTGTTCCCGAATTCTCAGAAATGTCTGAAGCAGACAGCACAAAGGCGCACCGGCATCGTTGCTTCCCAGACCATACAGACGGTCTCCTTCAAGAGTGGGCACAAAAGGCGGATAGGTCCACGCATTAGAAGCGGCGACAGTATCGATATGAGAATTGAGAAGTATCGTCGGCTTGGAGTCATCGTGGGAGAATGCCTCACACCAGAGATTGTTTCCGACACGATGGACACAGCAAGCGTGTTGAATGAGATACCGCTCCATAAAATCAGCCGCATTCCCTTCCTCTTTGCTTTGTGAAGGGATAGAAATCAGCGACTTTAGCAATTCTACTGCCTCATTCAAGTATTCCATTTCAAAAAATCATGATGACTTGACCACACTCTGGCGTGATTTCCAACGTTCCCGGGCATACTGCTGCAAATCGCTTACCTCATCGTTCTCATCGATTATCTCCAATCCCAAAATCGTCTCGATGATGTCTTCTAAAGTCAGAATCCCTTGGAAACAGCCATATTCATCAATGATGACTGAAATCTGCTCTTTCCCCTCCAGAAGCGACTCCCAGATATCGCTTATGGAAGTTTCCAAATCGAAAAAGTGAATCTCACGTTTTATCGCACTCAACGGCACATCAAACTTATCGTCAGCCAAATACTGCAAAGCCTCGTTGCGTAGAATATATCCGGTAATGAATTCAGGCGAGTCGGAATACACAGGTATCCGAGAATGATGGAGGTAGATATTATCCTTATAGAAAGCCTTCATCGTCATGGATTCCGAAGCAATCGCTGAAACCACCCGTGGAGTCATCGCATCTTCAGCCTTAATGCTGTCGAGTTTTATAAGATTCTGAATGATTTTATTCTCATTCTCCTCAAAAACGCCTTCTTCTTCGCCGACATTCACCATAGCGGAAACCTCTTCACGCGAAACAGTCGCTTCTGCTTCTTTCGGAGTAAACCAACGGCTGATATTCTGAATCAACCAAACCAAAGGATACATGATGATAATCAGAACACGGATGATGGCCGCAGTCAGACCCATCAGATTTTTCCAATGCGTTGTTCCGATGGTTTTGGGGATAATCTCTGAAAAAATGAGAATCAACAGCGTGGTTACGGCGGAGACATAGCCGAAATACTCATTTCCGAATACCTCGGTGGCTTGCATACCGACACCGGCCGCTCCTATCGTATTGGCAATAGTATTCAAGGACAATATGGCGGCGATAGGCTTGTCGATATCCTGTTTGTATTTTTTAAAACGGCTCGCCGGCTTATAACCTTCCTCCTCACGCATGGTGATGTAAGAAATCGGCGTGGACATCAACACAGATTCCAAAATGGAGCATACAAACGATATGCCCATCGCACCGAGAAGAAAAAGGAGCAGAAGACCCATATATGGCTTATTTTACGAACTGAATCTTATTCAGATCACGAGGCTTGGCTTCGGGAGCCTCATCAGGATAACCAATCGCCAAAATATATTGCAATTCATATCCTTCACTGAAATTCAATTTCTTATAATATTCAGCCGCCTGAGGATGGCGAGCAAGGAACTCAACCGGGCCTCCCAGACAACAGGTTCCCAAACCGAATGAATAAGCCGCCAGCATCATATTCTCTCCCATCAGTCCGGTGTCAATTCCGGCATAACGTGAAGGCAAGGCAGCCACACAAATGATGGCCGGAGCATTGCGGAACATATTCTTAAAACCGGCATCTCTGGCCACTGCTTCAGGATAAACGGCTTTATACACTGCCGATACCCCATTGATGAAAGCTGGATCATCCACAATGCGGACTTCCCAACGTTGGGCATTCATGGCATTCGGAGCATTCACCCCGCACTCGGCCACTTTCTGAAGCAATTCACGCGGCACCTGTTTGTCCTGATATTCGCGTATCGAGCGGCGGGCCATAATGGCTTCCACAACAGCATTTTCAGATTTGCCGGCAACAGCGGCCGATTTAGTCTTGGCAGAACTGGTAAACATCATAGCAGACAATGCGATTACACAAAATAATAAATGGTTTTTCTTCATAATCCGGATTTTATTGTCGCAAAGTTATACATAATTCCACCATACTACAAAAACTGCCGCATCTTTCGACACGGCAGTTTTCTTCATATAGGATTGGAAATCATCCAATCCTTATTCAGCCTTCTTGCAGCACTTGCATTCACCGCCGAGGCAAGCCCAAACAAGAGCTGCGAGAGCGCCACCTGCAAGAGGAGCCACGATGAATACCCAGACATTGGCCAGAGCTTCTCCACCTACGAAGAGGGCCGGACCGAATGAACGGGCAGGATTAACGGAAGTACCGGTAAGGTTGATGCATACAAGATGGATGAGGACCAGAGTAAGGCCGATAGCAAGACCGGCAAGGTTGCCTGCACCCTTCTTTTCGTCGGTCGTACCGAGAACTACGAGAACGAAAAGGAACGTAGCGATAATCTCGACCAAAATAGCACCGCAAGCACCATTCACACCGCCGAAACCATTCGCTCCACCCATTTCAAAATTGCTGACAGAGCAAATCCAAAAAAGAATGGCCGCACCGGCGATACCGCCCAGGAACTGGCCGATCCAATAACCGCAGGCATCCTTCCATGTCATTCTCTTGCTGAGAGCGACACCAAGGGTGATAGCAGGATTGATGTGGCATCCTGAAATGCCGCCGATGGTATATGCCATGGCGATAACTGAAAGACCAAACGCTGCAGCCGTAGCGAAAACGCCTGCCGGCTCACCACAACCTACGAAAACGGCTGTACCGCAACCCAGGAGCGTCAGAGCCAAAGTTCCGATGAATTCTGCAAAATACTTTTTCATACTGTTAATAATAAAAAGAATAAGACGTCTTTTCTGAATAGGCAAATATATAGTGTGTTCTATAAATTTCCACCAAAATCGGTAATTTTTTTTGAAACCGTTTCAGAAACTGTCAAATCGGATAAATACCGGCCTCCACAAATTGTATCAGGTCATTGGGACAGAGCTTCAACTGCAGTCCCCGCTGTCCGGCACTGATGAAAATATAATCATACAGAAGGCAGCTCTCATGAATAAAAGTCGGCAACTTTTTTTTCATTCCAATCGGTGAACAGCCGCCCCTGACATATCCCGTGTTGGGCAACAATTCTTTCATGTGAAGCATCTCGCAGCTTTTATTCCCGGATATTCTGGCGGCGACTTTCAAATCGACTTCAAAATCGCCAGGAATGACACACACAAACATTCCGGTCTTCTCACCTCTGAGGACCAGGGTTTTGAAAACCGTATCGATATCTTCGTTGAGTTCTCTGGCGACATGCTGCGCGGACAAATCATCCTCTGTATATTCGTATGGAATCAGCTCGTATGAGATTCCGGCGGCATCCAGCAAACGGGCGGCATTTGTTTTGAGCATCACATTTCCATTTCTGTACATGGCGAAATTATACATTATTTTCCTAACGGGGACCATCCCAGATACTTTTTTGAGAACCGTTTTGTCCATCGCTCCCGAAGAATGGCGGAATGTTTGGATGAAAACGCAGAAAAAATTATTTTGTGATAAGATTATTAAACAGCTTCTGAGTACTTTTGCGAAAACTATCTGACAAATGAAAAAGAAATTGTCCGCCTTGGCCTTATGCGTTCTGGCTGTTGTCTATTTTGTATTCTTCTCACCCGACAACGAAAAGAACACAGAACAGGAAAGCAGTATCTCTGAACTGTTTTCCGGATTCTCCAACTCCACTTCTCCGTCACAGAACAGCCAATATTATGAAACAGAGGATAACAGTTTGATGGAACTTCCCGCGATGGCCTACAATGACATTATTCTGCGGCATGAAGGCTATATATGCTGTTATAATACTGAAAGATGTATCCCCAATTGGGTGGCTTGGGAACTGACGGAAGAGGAAAGCTATGGCGACTTGGAAAGAGATGGTGTGTTCGGTTGGGACAGCAGCTTCAAAGGGCATCAGGCGGCCAGAGAAGACTACAACAATTCAGGATGGGATAAAGGACACATGGCTCCTGCCGGCGATATGAAATGGTCGGAGAAAGCCATGGAAGAGTGTTTCCTGCTTATCAATATTTGTCCTCAAAACCATGAATTCAACAAGAATGACTGGAATTATCTTGAAAAGAAAAGCCGCTATTGGGCACAGAAATATGGAAAGCTTTACATCGTCTGCGGTCCGATTGTCACCGACAACCATTTCGGTACTATAGGAGACAACAAAGTGACCGTTCCAGATGGTTTCTTCAAAGTGTTTCTGGCACAAAGAGGCTCACGCTGGCAATCTATCGGCTTCGTATTCCAAAACATCCCCGACAGTCAGCCCGTGCGTCAGAATGCTCATTCCGTCAATGAGATAGAGGAATCCCTCGGCTATGATTTCTTCCCCGCCTTATCCGACAAATACGAGGAATCCGTCGAGTCTCAAGTCAATCTGAAGGATTGGGGATTATAATTCCCTGTTTGCTATGGAATATTGATAAAGTTTCTTATCAGTCCGTTGACGATGTCCGGTCTGTCGGTGTTGGAATTATGCCCGGCTTCGGGAATCCATTCAAGGGGAAGATTCTCGCCTTTTGCCCAACGACGGTTGAATGATTCAGTGTCGCCGGCCTTGTCCTTTTTGCCGCAAATCAGCAGGCAGGGGCAATCGATTCCGTACGGCAGATCCTCTTCGATGGCCTCAGCCAGCAGACTGTATCCATGACCGACAAGTTTGACATAATAAGCGGTCTCTTCCGAATATTGCTTCATCATCCGAGCCATCAGATTCCGTCCATAAGTTGTCTCAGCTGTACCCCAGGCACCTTGTTTGACAAGCAGACGCCATGGATAAATCCGATACAGCGGTTCAATGTGGCGCAGGAGGCTCAGTTCCCAACCGGGATAATATTTCTTCTTGAGTGGAGCGGAGTCAATGCTGATAAAGCCGCCGGCTTCACCCGGAAAATAATGCAGAAAGGCCTGAGACACATATCCTCCCATCGACTGCCCCACAAGTATAGGCTTGACAATGCCTTCCTTCTCCAATATTGCGTGCAGCCATACAGCCTTGTCCTTCAGCGAAAAATCGGTTCGTATTCGCCTCCCCACAGTTCCAGAAAACGAAGGAAATCATTCCGGCTGATGACCACGCTGGCCGTGTTGTCGCAAGGATGAAAACTCAACTTTTCCGCATGGAGAAGAGCTTCGTCAAAGAAAAACTTCACTCTGTGGCCATTCTCGAACAATTCTCTGGAATCGGCGACATGAACCGCTCCATCAACCGCATCTTGCGACAAAACACCCTTTATGTCCGATGATGGCACCAGATTCATATCGTGAATCAAGCCGAAGGGTGACACACTTCCCGGCAACAGCCCCAAACAGCGTTCCATACGCTCAGAGGATGCAAAAGAGAGTTTGCCTTGGTGAAGAAGATGCTCCAGACTATGGATGTCCAAAGTCTTATGACACTCAAAAGAGACCAGATAATGCCGGTTCCCCTTATGATTCCGGAAAAAAAGATTCTTGCAATGGGTCGCTTTGATATCCTTCCAATACTCCAATGCGATTTCGATTGTCGGAAGCGGAGGATGCATGAACAGTTCGTATTCAATCTCATTCGCCTCAAGAAAATCCAAAACCTCCTGTATTCTTCCGTTCATTGATTCTTTCTTGTTTTGGGCACAAAATTAAAAGTTGTTTCTTTATTTTCCCTACCTTTGTGGCATTATACACATACGACCTCTGTATTATTATGATTACAACCGAACAAATCAAAGAACTTCAGGATCGCGAACAAGCTTTGAAACGTTATCTCGACATTGATGGAAAAATCTCTCAATTGACCATCGAAGAGGAGAAAACCCAAGTGGCCGATTTTTGGAACGACCAGAAAGCCGCCGAGGCTCAGATGCGGAAAATCAAAGAACTTAAAATCTGGATTGAGGCATACAAAGACGTGGCTACCGCTTGCGATGAATTGCTGCTTGCCTACGATTTTTTCAAGGAAGAAGCTTTGACCGAAACCGAAATCGACCAGACATACGCGCAGACTTTATCGAAAGTGGAGAGTCTGGAGATGAAGAATATGCTTCGTCATGAGGAAGATCAGCTGGGAGCCGTCCTCAAAGTCAATGCCGGTGCCGGTGGAACGGAAAGTCAGGATTGGGCCCAGATGCTGATACGTATGTATATGTGCTATTGCGAAAGCCACAATTACAAATACCAAGTGACCAACTGGCAGGACGGCGACGATGCCGGCATCAAGACAGCCACCATCACTATCGAAGGCGACTATGCCTATGGCTATCTGAAAAGCGAGAATGGAGTCCATCGTCTGGTGCGTGTCTCGCCTTTCAACGCCCAAGGAAAACGTATGACCTCTTTCAGTTCGGTCTTTGTAGTACCTTTGGTGGACGAAAGTATTGAGATAGAAATCAAAGAGGCCAATATTTCCTGGGACACCTTCCGCAGTTCGGGCGCTGGCGGTCAGAACGTCAACAAGGTAGAATCGGGTGTCAGACTGCATTACAAATTCGTCAATCCCGTGACTGAGCAACCCGATGAAATCATCATTGAGAATACCGAGACACGCGATCAACCTAAAAACAAAGAAAAGGCACTGCGGCTTCTCCGTTCTCAACTTTATGAATTGGAGTTGGAAAAGAGGCGTCAGGCCAATGCCAAAATCGAAGCCGGGAAGAAGAAAATCGAATGGGGCTCGCAAATCCGCAGTTACGTCTTCGATGACAGGCGCGTCAAAGATCACCGCACCAATTATCAGACTTCCAATGTGCAAGCCGTGATGGACGGAGACCTTGACGCCTTCATCAAAGCCTACCTGATGGAATTCGGAGCCGATTAAGAAGCCTCTAAACTTTCATCAGCACTCCTATTCCCTTCTTTCCATCCGTTTTCAGGACCATCGGGTTTTCAAAACGGTAATGGATAATGTAGTCGTTCTCAAAAAAGGGTGTGAACTGTTTCAGATAATCCATGGCAAGAAAGTTTTCCTGATCCTGAACATACGGAATCGTGTAATAATGGACGCCGAATGAGGTCAGATTCTGGAAAAAGTGCGTTCCTTGACTGGGATCAATCTGAAATTGACTGATACCCGTCTCCACTATCAGGCGCGCGCCGGCGATATGTGGCCAACGGACAGGAATACCCAACCACGGATCGCTTGAGCCCCAACGCCCAGGGCCGACCAAAGCATAGGCACGATTCTCCTCTATCAATTGCTTGTTGATTTTATCCACCTCATAGACCGCATTCTGATTGGTAGCGGCGCTGAAATTGTCGGACTTGACATAAACAAGATCGCGTATTTCGTTAACTATGCCCTGACCTAAAGCCAAATGCGTCTTGATAATGCAATCCTCCGACTGAATCTGATGTAAATCTTCCCGCAGCGATTCCTTGCTGTCCACGATAGGACGGATCTGCAAAAGATAGAAAACGTGCTCGCCGTTCTCTCCACCATTCATATTGACCGCAAACTCGATTTCGACCGGACGGCCCATTTCCTCCTGTCCCAAGCTCAGCACTTTCGACAAAATCTGAGACAAGGGGAAAGCATTATTCTGAAGGATATGGGCAAAAGTGATGACTCGGCGACCACCTTCCCAAAGTCCGTCGCGGATGACCATATCGTAAGGGTCGTATGTCGATGCCAGATACTCCAAGGTGCCATCCGCTTCGGCTTCCCGCACTGGAATCGAAAGGAGATTATGCCCATCATCCACACTCAATTCACAGTTTTTATTCTTCAAATCCAAGGCGAGGAACGAAGTCTGAGTCTCGCGTAAAGCAAAATCTGTCGTGCTTAACTGAAGAATGTGATTGGGATGTTTGGGAGAAAAACGAAGCGTCATTCCACCATCTACGATATACTTGCCCAAGCCGAGAGCGACATTGGCGATACCGTCTTCGGCTTCTTCGTTTCCAATCGGATAAAAATTGAGCGAACGGGCCACACCGGAAAAAGTGGGATAAAAACGTGTGCCATAATCCGTTCCACATACTTCCTCAATGACAACGGCCATTTTTTCCTGATCAATCACATTGGAAGTCGCAGTCATATAGGCCTTGCTCTGTTGGAAGAAAACAGAAGCATAAACTCCCTTGATGGCTGTCCGAAGCAATTTCAGCATCAAATCCGGATCTTCATCATAAGGAATCATATAAGTGGAATATATTCCTGCAAATGGCTGATAATGTGCATCTTCCAACAACGATGAAGATCTGACGGCTATCGGCTTCTTCACTACATTGACAAAAGCAGTCAGATTCTCAAACAGACGCTCCGGCAAATGGGCCTGTGCGAATGCATTAAGAATCTCATTGTCAGACATGTCAGATAGTGCGACCTTATACAGATCATTCATCTCCATAAACTCGTCAAACACATCTGTACAAAGCACTAAAGTCTTGGGAATCAAGACCTGAGTATTCTCATACTCCTCCAGTTCAGGATGACGTTTGATCATGACGTTCAAGAAAGCCAGACCTCTTGCCTTTCCACCCAAAGAACCATCGCCGATGCGGGCAAAATTGGAATATTTGTCATAGCGGCCCTTCTGGAACTCGGCGACCACACCTTGATTCTTGATTCTCCTATAGGTCACAATGGCATCAAACAACATCTGGCGGACCGGCATCGTATCGTCATAATCCTGAATGGGAATTCCTTTCATAAAACGGGCTATCGGGAACATGGCTCTGGAGAACAGCCACCGGGAGGCGTGATTCCTCTCAAAATGATACCTCAATGAATCGTCGGGAATGTCGAAAATAGCCATCTGCAATTCCTGAAGATTGTGGAATCTGGCCACTTCCTGTCCGGTTTTCGGATCTTTAAAGACAAAATCGCCGAATCCGAAAGAATCTGTCATCAGCTGACGGAGCTCCTGCGGAAAAGTTTTGGATCCTTTTTGTATGAATCCCATCTGTTTCTCATCGGCAAAAGCCTTGTTGGCAGCGTCAGAGGAATCTATGATGATAGGAAGATTGGGCTCATACTCACGCAGATACTCGCAGAGTTTGAATCCGGCGAACATATCTTTTTTGCCTTCATGCCTGAAACTGATATCAGAAATCACACCAAGCATATTATCTTTATACCGTTCATGAATCTCAATTGCCTCCTCATAACTTCTGGCCAGCAGGATTTTGGGACGGCCCCGCATTCTCAAAGTGCGTTGGTGCGCATTCAGTGCCTCCGTGGCAAAATTGCGCGACTGCTCCAACACATATTTATACAAATCCGGCAGAATGGAAGAATAAAACCGCACCGAGTCCTCCACCACCATAATGACTTGGACACCCACCGATCTGACATCTTTCTCCACATTCATTTTGTCCTCCATCAGCTTGACAATGGCCATAAGCAAATCGGTATTGCCCAACCAGCTGAAAACATAGTCGATGGCCGATGTATCCGCATTCTCCAGATAATGAGATACTTCACGAGAGAACGGAGTCAATAGGACAATGGGGATTTTCGGATGACTGGCTTTTATTCTTTTGGCACTCTCAAAACTCTCCATACTTTTGTCCCCGGGCATGAAAATAATCATCTCATAATTGTTCCTCCGGAGTTCATCGATAGCTTGCGACTCATTGCTCACCGAAGTGAAGCGCGGTGGATACCGAAGATTCAACGATACATATTCATTGAAAATATGCTCGTCAACCCGACCGTCCTCTTCCAAGACAAACAAGTCATATTTACTGGCAATCAACAGGATATTGAAGACGCGCTTCACCATGAGATTGGCAAAAGACGTATCTTTGAAGTCAAGTTTCTGAAGTTGGGAATGATTCGTTTCGCTATTCATGACATTATTGTTTCGACAGCGTGATGACGGGATGCAAGAAGCCGGCTTGCGCTAATTGTGACTGCAAAAATAATACTTCCATAGGAAATAAGGATTACCTTTGCACAAAGACCTTCGACGGATGGATACCTACAGCAAAGAAAAAAATCTTGTGGCACAGCATCTCAATGATGACGTGAACGATTTCGCCTTGAAGTCGGCAAAATACACCGATTTGGATTTCCAGTGGGTACTCCGTCAGATCAAAGGGCGGCAAATCATCAGAAACAAAGTCCCGTCGTGGTATCAGAACGGGCAACTGGAGTATCCGGTGTCATTGTCTCTGGAACAGTGTTCTTCCGAATTGACGGCGGATTATAAAAGGCAATTACTGCAAACCATTTTTCGGAATCAGGAGAAAGAAAGCCTTTACGGAGCCGATTTGACCGGTGGATTCGGAATCGATTGTTGTTTTATCTCCGATTTATTCGGACATTTTTCGTACGTGGAAATGAATCCCGAATTGTGCCGGACCGCCGGACACAATTTTTCCGTCTTGGGAAAGAACATTGACGTTTTCTGTAAAGATGCGGAAACTTTTCTTGCTGAAACCGACACTTGCTTCGATCTGCTGTTTCTCGACCCTGCCAGACGTGACATCCACGGCCACAAGGTTTACGCATTAGACGAATGTCAACCTAATGTGGTAAGCTTGCTTCCAATATTGAGACAGAAATGCCGGGAATGCCTTATCAAACTTTCTCCGATGCTGGATATCCAGTCTGCCTTGAAGCAACTGCCGGATACCCGTGAAATACACATCGTCGCCGTTGACAATGAGTGTAAAGAATTGTTGTTTCTTCTGGATTTCAGTGAGCGACCCGAACCGAGCGGGCCCCTGATTCATACCATCAACCGGCGCAAGCACGCTGCAGATCAATCGTTTTCATTCCATCCCAAAGAAGAAGAGCGGGAAACATCTGATTTCAGTTCTGAACTTGACACTTATTTATATGAACCCAATGCCGCCGTTTTGAAAAGCGGAGCCTTCGTTTCTGTGGGGAAGCGCTTCGGACTCAAAAAACTGCATCCGAACAGCCACCTTTATACTTCTCCTTTCCTGACAGAAGATTTCCCCGGAAGAATTCTGACGATAGATGCATCGCTCAAGCCGGCTTCCAAAGAGACCAAACAGAAACTGAAACAACAGGCCCAAGTGAATCTGTGCACACGCAATTATCCCGAAACGGTGGAGGAAATCCGTAAGAAATATCATCTGAAGGATGGTGGGAATCAATTTCTTTACGCCACTACACTCTTTGATTCCTCACACATTCTGATTCTTTGCCGTCAAATCTGACAAGAAACGGAAAGTTCAAAACAGGTGTTCTACTTGTACAAAAATCTCTTGATGCTGCGCTTGGGAGTTTTCTCAAACTCATGCTCAACCAGCTCAATACTGGACAATCGGCAGAAAACCGGCAGTAATTTATTGAGCCTGACTCTGTTCTGCTCCATAAGATTGACAAGACTTTCCTCATCCAGACCCTGACGGCGGACTCCATCCACATCCGCAAAGACAAGTCCGACGAGATGACTGTCGCGCTGAACCACCAACGATTCAGTTACCAAGGGCATCGTATTGAGTTTATCCTCTATTTCTTCCGGATAAATATTCTGTCCGGAAGATCCCAATATCATCGTCTTACTGCGTCCCTTAATAAAAATATTGCCCTTTTTATCGATGATTCCCAAGTCGCCGGTCAACATCCAGCCATCTTTCATCACCGCTTGAGTGGCTTCCGGATTCTTGTAATA